>NZ_JBSGBY010000127.1:0-16198 GCF_053601505.1 Nocardia sp. NPDC004722 | reverse complement strand
CAGGAACGTGGCCCAGGGAAACCCGCCGGACGGGGTGGGCCACAGCTGTGCGAGACCGTAGCGGGCGAGCGCGCCGACCGCGCCGCCGACCGAGATCACCACCAGGATCCCGCCGTGCGAGCGGGACAGTTCCTGCCGCTGCCGGGGCTGATGGATGTCGACATCGGGGTCGACGGGTTCCTCACCCGCAGCACTGGATTCCAGGCTCGCTGCGCCGCCGGGCGTGGTCAGCTCACTGGTCACAGACGTCTCCTACTCCATACCGTCGCAACAGGTCGTCGCAACGGACTAGTGGGGTAGGGACTGTTGGTGGCGATGCCACGGTTGTTCCGGAATCGATCCGGAGCGGCGAGCCCCACCGCCGCAACTTCGCCAGAATAATCGACGGATCCACTCGGCCGGTTCGAGAGTGAACGAAATCACCCGCGATCGGCGCGGACGGCCGCGCCATCGGAACACCCGTCACGAGCGACGGCCCGCGCCTCCGCGGCGCGGGCTGATCGTGAATGGAGTTCGTAGCAGGTCGGCCGCTGTTCGCGCAGATCGAAGAGGCCGGGCGCAGGACGTGGCGGCGGGCGACAACGGCGATCGGCCCGCACTCCTGCGAGTGCGGGCCGTCGAATACCGTTGCGGGCGAACGTCGTTGCGGATCAACGGTTGGCCAGCTCCGAGAGCTGGAAGGCCAGGTTGCGGCGGAAGGCCGGGATGCGGGCGGCCGTGCTGATGATCAGGTTGCGGACCAGGCGGGCGGGGAGCGGCTTCAGGGTGGCCATGCGGGTGACGCGGTCGGTGAACTTCACGACGCCGAGAGCGACTGGGCGGCGGGTGGTTTCATACTCGTCGAGGGTGGCGGCGGGGGCTCCGTCGACGACGGCAGCCAGCAGGCGGCCGAGCATGGCGGCGTCCTGGATGCCGGTGTTCATGCCCTGGCCGCCGGCGGGGCTGTGCACGTGGGCGGCGTCGCCCGCGAGCAGGATGCGGCCCGCGCGGTAGTGGTCGGCGACCCGGTGGTGCACGCGGAAACGCGAGCTCCAGACGATCTCCTCGACCTTCACGTGCGCGCCGGGGCGGCGGGCGTCGACCAGCGCCTGCACGTAGGCCAGGTCCTGGTGTTCGGGGGCCTCGGCGACGGTGGCGACGATGCGGTAGCGGTTGGGCTGCGGGTCGGGCAGCGGCGCGACCACGGTGACGCCCTCGGGCGACAGGTGCAGCGACACCTCGTCGCGCGGGTCCGGCCAGGTCATGCGGACGTCGGCGAGGACGAACGATTCGGGGTAGGTCGAGCCGGTGAAGCCGATGCCCGCGGCCTCGCGGACCACGCTGTGCATGCCGTCCGCGCCGATGAGCCATTGCGCGCGAAGGGAATTCGCGGTGCCGTCGGCGGCGGTGTACTCGACGGTGACCCCGTCGGTGTCCTGGGTGACGGCGGTGACCTCGGTGTGCCGGTAGACCTGCCCGCCCGCCTTCTCGAGCCGGGCCAGCAGGATCGCCTCGGTGGATTCCTGGCCGATCATCACGGTGTAGGGGTACTTGGTGGGCAGTCCCGCGAAGGAGATGCGGGCCAGGGCGCGGTCGCCGTCGTGCATGACGAAGTTGGGCACCACGATGCCGTGCTCGTGCAACTGCTCGGTGATGCCGAACTCCTCGAGGACCTCGAGGGTGCGGGCGTGCACGACCACCGCGCGGGAAGTGTTGGCGCCCTCGGCCAGCTTGTCGAGCAGCACCACGTCCACACCCGCGTCGGCGAGGGCGATGCCCGCGGTCATTCCGGCGGGACCGGCACCCACGATGACGACCGAGGCGGTGGCGGGAACGGTGTTCATGACGACTCCTGAAGCTCTGCCAACATTTGTTGGCCAACGTCTGTTGAATTAGACGATACGACCCGGTCGCAGCCATGTCAACACATGTTGGCCAACATCTGTTGGCAACTTCTCAGCGGTCCGTCACCCCTGCCAGCGACTGGAACACGCTCGCGGTCCGGGTGTTTGGCGTCGCGCAGTAGACGATGACCCGCTGATCCGTGTCGGACACATGCAACACCTGGCAGTGGAAGTCCAGCGGCCCGAAGTCCGGATGCCGCACCCGCTTTCGATGCGTCCGCCGCACCTGCACATCGTGCGCGCCCCACATCTCGGCGAAACGCGGAGCGGTGCCCAGCATTTCGGTCACCAGCGCCGACAACTCCGGATGCCCCGGATACCGCGCACAGGCCGCCCGCAGATCCGCCACGACGGCACGCGCGAAGTCCCGGGTATCGGCATCCGCCCACTGCGGATGATCGGCAGCCTCCCGAAACATCCACCGCACCATATTCCGCTCACTCCCCGGCACCCCGTCGAGATCACCGAGAAACGGCCCCGCCGCCCGATTCCACGCCAGCACCTCATAGGTCGCGTCCACCACATAGGCGGGTGCCGCCAAACTATCGAGAATCACCTGAATAGGCTGCGCCACACTCCGATTCGGCCCGGCAGTCGCCGGCGGCTGCTCCCCCGCCACCCGAAACATGTACTCCCGCTCATCCACGGTGAGCATCAAAGCCCGAGCCAACGCCGACAACACCTGCCGCGACGGCTTCGCCCCCCGCGCCTGCTCCATCCGAATGTAGTAGTCCACCGAAATCCCAGCGAGCTGCGCCACCTCCTGCCGCCGCAACCCCGGCGCCCGCCGATTGAGCCCCTCCGGCAGACCGACGTCGCCGGGCGTCAGCCGATTACGCCGAGCCTTCAGAAAGGCCGCTAATTCGCTCCTGTCAGCCATGGCTCAAGTGTGAGCCGATGTCCCAGCTTTGGGGGGTACAAGTTGTGCCTCCCGCGGAAAGTCCAGCGGGGCGATGCTTTTCACATGAGCAGAAAAGCATTTATCACCGGGGCCAACAAGGGCATCGGGTATGAGACCGCACGTCAGCTGGCTGCACGGGGGATGACCGTTTTGGTCGGGGCCCGGGATGCCGGACTTGGGCAGGCTGCCGTTGACAAGCTGCGCGCCGAGGGCGCGGACGCCCACTTTGTCCAGATCGATGTCAGCGATGAGGAATCCGTCAATGCGGCTGCGGCACGCATCGAAGCCGAGTTCGGTGGGCTGGATGTTCTTGTCAACAATGCCGCCATTACCGGCGGGATGGAGGGTGATGGGAAGGCGTCCTCCGGCACTCTCGCCACCCTGCGCCGGGTGTACGAGACCAATGTGTTCGGGCTGTTCGCCGTCACCAATGCGTTGCTGCCACTATTGCGGGAGTCGGAGGCGGGGCGAATCGTCAACGTGTCCAGTGAGGTCGGGTCGCTGACGCTGCGCACGGATCCGAACAATCCGATGTCGCAAATGGTTTCGGCGATTCCGTACACCTCCTCGAAGACGGCCGTGAGCATGGTGACGGTCCTCTACGCGATGGAGTTGCGCGATACCGCGATCAAGGTGAACGCCGCCAATCCGGGGTATACCGCCACGGATCTCAATGGCAACAGTGGTTTCCGCACCGTCGAGCAGGGCGCGGAGCCGAGTGTGCACCTGGCGACGCTGCCCGAGGACGGGCCGTCGGGCACGTTCTGGGGCTTCCTGTGGGGCGGGGAGCAGGAGTACGGCCCGATCCCCTGGTGAGCGGTGATCGCCGGGGGTCAATAGCCGAGCGACGGCGGGTCACCGCGGTGCCACATGTCACCGCCGTCGCGCTGGCAGCGGGCCTGCCACCATTCGTGCAGTTCCCGGCAGTGGTGGATGAACCACCAGTCGCCCGTGTCCTGGGGCTGCTGCCGCTGGCCCGGCCACTCGCTCTGCCCCTGGCCCGGCCACTCGCTCTGCCCCTGGCCCGGCCACTGGTTCTGCCCCTGCCCCTGGCCCGGCCATTGCCCTTGATCCTGTCCCGGCTGCTGGCCCTGGTCCGATCCCGGGTCTTGCCCCTGGTATCCGCCATGGTGATCGGCGAGGGCGATCGCCATGGGCGAGGCGGCCTGGGCCGTGGTGACACCGGTCGCCAGCGGAACGGTGATCAGGGCGGCCGCGATCAGTGCGGGCCCGAGTCTGACGATCATATATTTCACTTTTCGTATCGCATTGTGCACCAATACGATCCATGATCGTTTCCCCCGGCCCTTCCGATGCGTGGACCGCGACGACCATTGAACGCCGTTTGTGTCACGACACAAGGGCATTCGGTCGTCGGCTGCCGCGGATCTTCAGGTTTTCAACACATTCAACTGTCCATCCGGCTGGACAGCGCGCTTGCTAGGGTGCGCACATGTGGGAGTACGAACACAGCGCCGAGACCACCGTGCCCCGGGAGGCGCTGTGGCGCAGCTGGTCCGACCCGAACCGCTGGGCGGAATGGAATCCGGGAATCGAAACCTTCGAGCTGGACGGGCCTTTCGCGCCGGGCACCACCTTCCGCATGACCTCGCCGGACGGCGACACCGTGCAGCTGCGCTTCGTCGAGATCGTCGACGGTGAGCTGTGGAGCGACGTGTTCCTCGGTGACGGCCTCGAAGTGCTCACCCAGCATCGCCTGGTGGCCTTGCCCTCCGGTGCGACGCGGGTCGTCTACCGCACCGAGATCACCGGCCCGGCCGCCGACACCCTCGGCCCCGAGATCGGCCCGCAGATCACCGCCGACTTCCCCGAGGTGGTGGCGGGCCTGATCGAGCACGCCGGTCAGGGCTGAGCCAGCTCGCCACGCCTTTCCCGCAGCAGCAGTAGCGAATACGCGGCCACGGTCTGCGCGTCGACGATCGCGCCCGCGCAGATCATGTCCTCCACCTCGTCGCGGGTGAACCACGCCGACTCCATGTCCGCCTCCGAGGGTTCCCGCTCGGGCGCGCCCGCCGTGAGCTCGGTGGCCAGCACGACATGCCCGTAGTGCGTGCTGGTCGCCGGGGCGGGCGCGATCTTGCCCAGCGGTGTCAGCCGCCCGGCCCGCAACCCCGTCTCCTCGCGTAACTCCTGCCGCGCCACCGCGATCGGATCGAACTCCGAGCCCGCCACCGCGCCGCCCGGGAACTCCCAGCACCGCCGCCGCAGCGGGTACCGGTACTGCTCCACCAGGTGCAAGCGCTCACCATCCCACGGGACGACGATCGCGAAGCACGCCTTCTCGATGAACGCGTACACGGACTTCTCCCCGTCCGCCTGCCGAACCTCGTCCTCACGCAGCGTGATCCACCGGTTCGAGTAGACCTCACGACTTCGAAGCGTCTCCATCCCCCGATCCTCCCCCACCGGCTCCCCGGATCTTGGTTGCTACTTCGCGTGACTGATCGGGGGTCGAGCAGCCACCCCATTCCAGCTGGACTGGGCCCCGGATTCGCCGATGCGATAGACCTGCACAGTCGCGGCGGCGCTCGCGGCGATGGTGAGCACGGCCACGCCACCGACCAGGAGGCGCGAGAGGGCACGGGCGTTGGACTCGCGGTAGTGCACGAATGCCAGCAGGGCGGCGACGACGAGCAGCGGCAGCGCGAAGAAGATCATCGTGTCGCCGAGGTGAGTGTGGTTGTGCAGCTCCGCGGTTCGCGGGACCCGCTTCTCCAGCCACTCGCCCGCGTCGGTGGTCACCGGCGTCATGACCACGACCACCACCGCCAGCGCGAGCACCAGCCACACCAGCCGCCGCCGGGCAGGTGCCCAGACCGCGCACAGTATTGCCAGCACCGCCGTCAACGGCACCAGCACCACGATCAGATGAACCAGCAGAACATGGGCGGGCAGCCCCGAGACGACCGACATCGGCACCTTCTCTCGAACGAACGTCAGCGCCCGAGTCTCCTCACCATCGCTGTGAACACGCTGAGCAGCCCGCCAGAACCCGCTGGGACCCACACCGATCGCCGAACGCAACCGGATCAGAACGCCTCTCAACGAGCGGCGGATCGCACGGACTAGACGTGACGGGCGGGAGCCAGGGCGGTGCGGGCGTCCATGAGGGCGAAGCCGAGCAGGTTGTCGCCGCGCCATTGGGCGGGGTCGGCGGCCGCGGGGTTCTCCGCGCCCAGGCCGATGCCCCAGATGGTGTCGCGGGGAGCGGCTTCCACGAGGACCTTGCCCGCGGTGGCGAGCAGGAAGTCGCGGAGCATGTCGTGCTGGCCGAATTTGGCGATGGAGCCGCGCAGCACGATGTCGTAGCGGTGGGCCTCCCAGGTGTCCTGGTCGAAGCCGGAGATGGCGCGGCCGAGGCGTTTCGCGTCCGCGGGGGTGTCGCTGGTGAGGATGCGGCCGCGCATGGGCTCGTCCCCGAACAGGCGGGCCTTCTCGGCCATCATGAAATGCTCCGCGCTGCCGTAGCTTTGACCGTCGACGGTGAATTCGACCGGCCACCACTGGCTGAGCACCCACTTGCCCACCTCGTGCCCCGGGGTGCGGGTGTGCCCCCAGAAGAAGAGGAACTCCGGTCTGGCCCCGTCCGCCATCTCAGCTGTCAGCTGTGCCCTGTCCACGCCGCGACCCTAGCCGACCCAGGTGACACGGTCGCCCGCTTAACCCGCCACACCGGCCAACGCGCCGCGAAACACCGCCATACCGGCCGAACTTCGCACCCGACGCCCACCGCGACGGCGCTCCCTCTGGTCGGCCTCCAGTCACGGCGGCGCTCACGTGCGCGGGCGTGCCGCGTTCGACGGTGCTTCTCGACTTCCGTTGTGGAGCCGCCTGCCTCGGCGGTGTCAGCGGGCGAGGGCGCGTAGTCGGGTCATGGTCTCGGCGGGCGGGTGGGCGGCGACCCGGTAGCGGGGTGGGTCGTAGCCGTCGGCGGGCGGGAGAGGTACCAGCCCGGCGACGTCGTTCCAGGCGACGCGGAAGATCTGGGCGTCGCGGGCGGTGAAGCAGATGTGGTCGGCCTTGGGGAGCAGGGTGGGCGGGCCGTCTGGCCAGGAGGTCATGGTGGTCTCGGTGCCGTCGGGCTCGTGCAGGTGCAGCAGGTCCGCGATCACGGCCGCCTGGTCGGGGTGGGCGCGCAGCCGCTCGGTCTGGGCGCGGTAGGCGTTGACCGCCAGCGTGATCGCGGCATGGCGAACGGCGGTGTGAGCGGGGTGGTCCGGGCCGACCGGCAGCGGGATCAGTTCCCCGTCGTCGTCGATGGTGTACGGCACCGTGGACAGCGGGCGCGGCGCGGTGTCGTGTCGCTCCTGTGCCAGCTGCTGCAAGCGCACCAGGGTTTCGGGCGTCGCGCCGAGGGCGATGAACATGCCCACGTGCGCGGGCAGGAAAAGCAGTGGCCGCGTGCCGGTTCGGGCCTGCACCCCCGATAGCCAGCCCGCGACCAGCGGTAGCGAGCCGACATAGCTCTCGCCGCCCTCGTCCGCGAATTCGAAGACCCGCACCCCCGGATCCGGTTCGAAGGTGGCCAGCGCGTTCATCGCGGGCTCGGTGAGATTGGTGTGCGCGACCGTGTACACCTCGTCGGCGTCGACGCCCCAGCGCGAAAGATCCTGCTCGGTAACGAATTGCACGGTGGTCGGCAGATCGATCACCACCAATTCCGACAGATACGGCAGCCGCGGCCGGGCGAGCACCGGATCGCGCCCGTCCCGCGCCGCGCCGTAGCCCGCGCGCCGCAGCACCGGGCGCAGCTTGGGCGCCACCCGATCCCAGTCCGGCGGCGCCTGCGGCGGCAGGATGAGACCGCCGACCGCCTCGAACACGGCCGCGCTGATCCGCCCGCCGAAGCGGCGATACAGGGTGTCCAGATCGAGTTTCGCGGCATATCCGTTCCTCAGCCGGTACGCGATCTCGTAGGCCCCGGGGTCGAAGTGCGCGGCCTCGACGGCGTCGTAGGCCAGCACCTGCGCCAACACCTTCTTGCCGAACCGATTTCGCCCCGAACCGAACATTCCGCCCAGGAAACCCATGGCGTGATGTTACGCGCGGATGGTGACCAGCGCCCTGGCAAACCTTCAGGGAACCCGTGTGCCACAACCGAAAACGCGCTGTTCACACCCTGTCTCCGCGGTGCTCATTGAGACGCCTGTCCAACTACGAGCACAATGCGCGTGACTATGGTTAGCTGTAGCGCCATGAGCACGCCCGTCTCCACCCACCCCGACGAATATCTGCCCCGCGACACCGCGGATGTGGTTCGGACCGTTCGGGATTCGCGACGTTCCACGAAACCGCTGATCATTCGGGGTGGGGAACGACCGGACGAGGAGCTCGGGCTGCCCGATCACGGCAGCGTGCTGAGCCTGCGCAGGATGAACCGGGTGCAGGTGGTGGACGCCGATGCCAGGACGGTGCGGGTGCAGGCGGGAGCCCGGCTCTCGGACATCGACCGCACCCTCGGCGCGCACGGACTGGGGCTGCCCATCGTCGGCGACCATCGGGACATCACGGCGGGCGGATTCGCGGCGGTGGGCGGGCTGTCGGCGGCCTCGCACCGTTTCGGCATGTTCAGCGACAATGTGGCCGAGCTCGAATACGTCGATCAGGACGGCCGTTTCGGCACCTGCGGGCGCACCCATCACGCCGAGCGGTTCCGGCGCATCCTGGGTGGCGGCGGGCGCACCGGGATCATCACGGCGCTCACCCTCGAGGTGACCGATGTGGACAAGGACCGCACCTGGCTCACCACCGACGCGCACCGCTTCCTGGACTTCGACACCTGGGTGGAGCACTCCTTCCGGGAGATCCAGTCGCCGGGCGATTCCATGCTGCAGGTGGGTCGTTGGATCGATACCCAGCCACTGAAGATGGCCCGACCGGTCGGTACCGGCACCGTGCAGCTCGGCACCGTGCGCTTCGGCCAGTGGTCGAGCCTGCACCCCACCACCCCCAACCTCTCGCTGCGCGCCCGCCGCGAGGTCGGCGCGCGGGCCCGAAAGTCGCTGGGCGCCATCGCCGCCTCCGCGGGCGGCCGCGCCGGTATGCCGGTCCGCAATGCCGCCGCGGGCGCGCTCATGTTCGCCCCGAAGGTGCTGACGCTGCGCGACGCGGAGTATCTGGCCGACACCGTCATCTCCTCCTCGGAGCGCGGGCCCGCCTATCGCGTCTCGGTTTTCGCTCCCCTCTCCAGCTACGCACGCGTCTTCCACCGCCTGCACGACCTGTTCGCCGGGCATCGCGAGAAGACCGGCTGCTTCACCGTCATGTCGGCCATGACCTATGGCGTGCGGTCCCGCTACCTGCGCGAACTCGACAATGAGGACCACGCCTTCATCACTTTCACCTGCCGGTTGCGGCCGGCCGCGCTGCCCTCGGAACTGTTGCGGGACATCGTCTCCGGAATCGACGACATCTGTGTCTCCGAACGCGCCCGCCGTTATGACCCGACCGAATAGAATGTGTTCCGCCACACCGCCAGCAATCGGTTAGCAGCCGTTCCTTCGGGATTCGGCTGAACAGCACAGCGGGGTGGCGGTATCGGCGCTGTCGGCGGGGTGCCGGTGCATGGTTCATGCTCAATCCTCAGATGAAGGTTGCCTGTCCCATGATCGAATTCCGTGCTGCCCGCCGCCCCCGTACCGCCGCTTCGCTCGCGGGTGAACTACCCATCGACGGCAAACGCATTGTCGTCACCGACGCCACCTCCGATATCGGCCGCGAAACCGCGCGATTACTCGGGTTCCACGGCGCCGAGGTAATCCTGGTCGCGCGCAACGGCTCTCAGCTGGTCGACGAGTGCGCCACCATCATCCAGGCCGGCGGCCGGGCGCACTGGTTCCGCTGCGACACCTCGGCGCTCGGCGATGTGGATCAACTCGTGGAGTGGCTGCTCACCGAGTTCGACACCGTCGACGTGCTGGTCAACAACACCGGCCGCCCCACCCGCCGCCCGGTCCTGCAATCGCTGGACCGCTTCCGCGACTATCAGCGCACCATGGCCGCCTACTACTTCGGCCCGCTGCGTCTGACCCTGGGCCTGCTGCCCGCCATGCTCGCGGGCGGTTCCGGCCACGTCGTGAACGTCGGACCGTGGAGCCCCGAAACCGGTGCGGCCCCGAACTTCTCCTCCTACGCCAGCGCCCAAGCCGCCTGGACCACCTTCGGCCAGTGCGCCGACGCCGAACTCTCCCCGCGCGGCATCCACGTCACCACGGTCCAATACCCGGCCCCCGCCATCGGCGCACACGGCCCGGAATCCACCACCCTGGACCCCGCCGAAGCGGCCCGCTGGATCGAATCCGCCATCCGCACCCGCCAACCCCAGCTGCAGCCGCGCTTCCCCCGCGCCCTGCTCGGCCTGGCGTCGATGTCGCCGCGCACCACCCGCTTGAAGCACGCCCTGGGCATCTGAACGCCCGATTCCCCAGTCCCGCACCACCCATATGAGGGGAGGGCGGGCCGCCGGGAGGACGTAGCCGACGGCCCGCCTTTCGAAACACCTTCCCCCACAGCCCTATTCCCGTGCGCACATCACCGCAGCTCCCGGCTGACGAACTCCGCAGCCCAACGGTCCACGCGCCCGGCTCAACGGTCGACGAGTGCCGCGTTCCGGGCGGCCGGCAGCGCGGCCGCAGCCACCGCAGCCGCCGCGGCCAGCCCTACGAGCACCAGCGCAGCACGGTGCAGTGCCTCGACGGATCCATGGTGGACGGCAACCGTTGCGTACCAACTGGCCAACGCACCCACACCGAACGAGGCCGCCACGCGCTGCACGATGCTGAACAACGTATTGGCATCCGCCAGCCGATCGGGCCGAACCGATTCCAGCATCACGCCGAGCAGCGGCGTGATCACCAGCCCGATGGCGGCGGCACGCACCGCCAGCACGGCGGCGGTCACCGCGATCGGCGTCCCGGCATCGATGGCCAGTAGCACCACACTCGCTCCCGCGAGCAGCGCGAATCCGCCGATCACAGTGGTGCGTAACGATATACGGCTCAGCACCCGAGGCCCGAGCGCGGTCGCGAGCCCGGTGATGATCCCCTGCGGCAGCAGCGCGAGCCCGGCAGCGAAGGCCGAATGGCCCTGCGCGGTCTGCAGAAAGACCGGAAGCAGGAAGACCGCCGCGAAAGTGATCACCGAGGCCAACGCGCACAACAGCAACGCCAGCCGCGAGGTGCGATACCGAACGAGCGCCAAATCCAACGCCGGATGTTCCTGGCGCGCAGCCCATCCGCCATAAGCCCCGAGCAGCACCGCACCAATAACCACCGGCACCCAGGTGGCCATATCACCCCAGCCGTCCGATCCGGCCCGACCGATACCGAACAGCGACAACGTCAACCCACTCGCCAGCAACACCATGCCGACCGGATCGAAACGAACACCGACCGTTCCTCTCGGTGCCAGCCGCTCCGGAATCCACCGGGCCGCCAACACCGCCGACACCCCGACGGGAACATTGATCAGAAAGATCGCACGCCACCCCACCCCCGCAATCAATGCCCCACCCAAACTCGGCCCCAACGCCGGACCCAAAAACAACATCACACCGGCCACCGGCGACATCCCCCGCGCGCCTCCACCGCCGCGCACTCCGCCCCTACCGCGTCCGTCCCCACCGATGCGGCTGTCACCGCCGGCGCCAGCGCGATCCCCACCAGTGCCGCCAATTCCCCCGCCACTACCAGGTTCACGGCCCCAGCCGCTGCCACCGGTACCGCTTTCAGCCCCGAGATCGCTGCTGTCGCGGCTGATCTCACCGCCTCCGAGGCCGGCGCTGGCGCGATCACCATCACCGCTGCCGCCGAGCAGCATGCTCATGGCCAGCGGGACCAGTGGTGCGCCCGAAAGGCCCTGGAGGGCACGAGCTCCCACCAGAACTTCGGCGGTGGGGGCGAGGGCGCAGGCCAGGGAGGCGAGGGTGAAGGCTGCCAGGGCGGTGCGGTAGACCGGGAGGGTTCCGAAACGGCGGGCCAGGTAGGAGACAGTGGCCAGGCCGGTGCCCATGGCGAGCAGGTAGCCGCTGACCGTCCAGCTGACCACGGTCAAATCGGCGTGCAGGCCGTGGGCGATGGGCGTGACCGCCACGTTCACGATGCTCGAATCCAGCATGGAGAGTAGCGGTCCGGCGAGCAGGGCGTACTGGACGATCGGGCCGAGGCGGGTCGGCTGTTCGGACGCGAGGTCCATCATTCCCCCTGCGGCGTCACCGGTGCCGTCGCGGCGAGGGCGCCTAGTGCGCCGAGCCATTCGATTTCGCGCTCGCCGCGGTCGATCAGTTCCCCGGTGATCTGCGGGCCCCACAGTTCGTGGCCGGTTCGGGCGCTCAGTGCGCGCAGGCGGTCCAGCCGGGCACGCACCGCGTTCTCCCGGGCGTCCAGGACGCGGGCGCGTTCCTCGGGGGTCAGCATCGCGAATTGGGCTACCCGGGCGAGGAATTCGGTTTCGTCCCCGGCCTGCCCCGGCGGCAGCTCGGTGAGCATGTCTTGCAACAGTTCCCGCCCGACCGCGGTCAGGGTGTACACGTGCCGGGCGGGTCGCCCCTGCTGTTCCTCGGCGGTCTTGTCGACGGCCCCGGCCTCCTCGAAGCGCCGCAGCGCCGGGTACAGCGCATTGTTGTTCAGGGTCACGCCGGTGTTCTCCTCGACGTGTTTGCGCAGTTCATAGCCGTGGGCGGGGGCGCGCATCAGATGCCTGAGGATCAGGACTTCCACATAGGACATGTAATCCAGCTTAACCTAGGTTCAACTGGACTAATAGAGCCAAAAAAGCGCCCCATCCGAAAACGGATGGGGCGCTTCAGGTCTTACGTCAGCAGCGTCAGTGCTTTTCCGGGCCGAGGTGGTACTCGAACACCAGACCGGCCGCGGCGGCCAGGATGGAGATGACGCCGATCGCGATCAGCCAGTACTGGAAGAACGCGAAGCCCAGGGCGGTGATGGAACCCGCGCCCGCGAGCAGGATGGGCCAGAACGAGCCGGGCGAGAAGAAGCCCAGGTCGCCGGCGCCGTCGACGATCTCCGCCTCCTCGTAGTCCTCCGGGCGGAGGTCGAGGCGGCGGGCCACGAAGCGGAAGTAGGTGGCCACGATCAGCGCCAGACCGGCCGACAGCACGATGGCGGTGGTGCCCGCCCACTCGACGCCGGTCCGGGAGCGGCCCGTGAAGTAGCCGTAGACCACGGCCACGATCACGAAGAAGACCGTGATCAGTTCGAAGATGCGAGCTTCGACCTTCATGTCAGTTCATCCTCACTTGGCGTCGGCGAGTTCGTTACCGCGCGCCTTGCGGTCGGTGTTGAACGGCTTGGTGGAAGTGGCCACGGGCGATTCGCCGATGCTGGCGAGCGCCTCGCCATTGGTCTTGAGCGGGTTCTTGGACCGGAAGTCCATGTACTGCGCGAACTTCGCGGGGGACACCACGCGGATCTCGAAGTTCATCATCGAGTGGAAGGTGCCGCACATCTCGGCGCAACGGCCGACGAACGCGCCTTCCTTCTCGATCTTGGTGATCTGGAAGACGTTGTCCGAGTTGTTCTGCTTCGGGTTCGGCATCACGTCGCGCTTGAACAGGAACTCCGGCACCCAGAAGGAGTGGATGACGTCCGCGGCGGCCAGCTGGAACTCGATATTGCGACCCGACGGCAGGACCAGCACCGGCACCTCGTTGGAGGTACCCGTGGTCTCGACCTTGTCGTAGTGCAGGTAGGAGATGTCATTGGCAGGCAGGCCGTTGTTCGGGCCGGGCTGCGGGTGGCCATCCTTGGTCGCTTCCTTGTAGCGATCCTTGATGTCTGCGTTCATGTCCTGGCGCTCGGTGTCGACACCGTCGAAGGTGTAGCGCGCCTGGCCGTCGACGGCCATGTCCACGTGCTGGTAGCCGAACTTCCAGTTCCACTGGAAGGCGGTCACGTCGACGGTGACATCCGGGTTGGCGACCTTCTCGTGCACGTAGTTCTGCACGACCACGGTGAAGTAGAACAGCACCGCGATGATCACGAACGGGATGGCCGTGTAGCTCAGCTCCAGCGGCACGTTGTAACCGGTCTGGCGCGGGAACTCCGGGGAGTTCGGCTTCTTGCGGTGGAAGGCCACGGTCCAGAAGGTCAGACCCCAGACCAGCACACCCATCGCCAGCGCGGCGAGCACGGACCAGGTCCACAGCTCGCGCATCTTGGTGGCCTGCGGCGTGATGCCCGAGGGCCAGCCGAACCGAAGCCACGGGTTGTCGATCGAGCAGCCGGAGACGAGCATCGCGGTCATCCCCAAGGACACCGCCAGCCCGGCCCGCCGAAGGATGCGGCCCCGCCGACCCTGGGCGGGTCGTGCCCCTGTCGCCTCGCTCGCCTTTTGCGCCACGCTCAACGCCTTCCTGGTCGTCATTCCGACAACGCGCCGCCCCGGCTCCCTTCCGCCGGGCGACACATTTTCAGCACAGTTTGGGGCCTCGGGGAGGATACGCGCGAACGCGGAACCGACCCTGAGAGTTTCCCAAGTACTACGCAGCGTAGACCAAGAAACCGCCCCTGTTGTGACGGGGTCCGGTTCGACACTCCGGAAACCTCGTAAGCAGTGGATACGGGCTCTGGCGGCGGGATCCGACCGGGTACGGCATACTCGGGCAGTAGGTTTCGCGTCGTGCGTGCCCGTGTGGGTACGCGCCCAAATCCTTTGATTCCGGAAAGAGGTTGCTGCCGCAGTGTGTGGACTGCTCGGATTTCTGACAGCTGGCACGGGTACCACCGCTGACGGGCGGACCGTCGAGACGACGGCGGCACAGGTTTACGAGGCGCTGCACTGCCAGCGCCACCGCGGCCCCGACGAGCGCGGCACCTGGACCGATGACCGGATGATCTTCGGTTTCAACCGCCTCTCGATCATCGATATCGAGCATTCGCATCAGCCGCTGCGCTGGGGTCCGCCGGAGAACCCCGAGCGCTACGCCATGACCTTCAACGGCGAGATCTACAACTATCTCGAGCTGCGCGCCGAACTGAAGGAGGCGCACGAGGCCGAGTTCGGCGACGCGCCCATGTTCCGCACCGAGGGTGACGGCGAGGCCATCGTCGCGGCCTTCCATTACTGGGGCACCAAGGCGCCGAGCAAGCTGCGCGGCATGTTCGCCTTCGCCATCTGGGATACCGAGCTGAACAAGCTGTTCCTGGCGCGCGACCCGTTCGGCATCAAGCCGCTGTTCATCGCGACCGGCGACGGCGGGACCGCCTTCTCCAGCGAGAAGAAGAGCCTGCTGGGTCTGCTTCCCGCGCTGGAGCTTTCCGACGAGCTGGATCCGCGGGCGCTCGAGCACTACACGGTGCTGCAGTACGTGCCCGAGGCCGAGACCCTGCACAAGAACGTCCGCCGCCTCGAATCCGGCTGCTACGCCTGGATCGAGCCGGGCGAGGCGCCGCGCGTGACCCGCTACTTCAACCCGCAGTTCCGGGTGCAGAAGTTCGCGGCCGGGTCGGAGGCCAAGCGCTACAAGGAGATCGCCGAGGCACTCGAGGACTCCGTCGCCAAGCACATGCGCGCGGACGTCACCGTCGGCGCGTTCCTCTCCGGCGGCATCGACTCGACCGCCACCGCGGCGCTGGCGATTCGCCACAACCCGAACCTGCTCACCTTCACCTCGGCGTTCGAGCGGCACGGCTACTCGGAGGCCGATGTGGCCGCCGAGACCGCCGCCGCGATCGGCGCGAAGCACTACGTGCGCATGGTCTCCCCCGAGGAGTACGCGGCCGCGATCCCCGAGATCGTCTGGTACCTCGACGAACCCGTCGCCGATCCGGCGCTGGTGCCGCTGTACTTCGTCGCCAAGGAGGCCCGCAAGCACGTCAAGGTGGTGCTCTCGGGTGAGGGCGCCGACGAGCTGTTCGGTGGCTACACCATCTACCGGGAGCCGTTGTCGCTCAAGCCGTTCGAGTACCTGCCCAAGGGCCTGCGCAAGCTGGCGGGCAAGCTGTCGGACCGGATTCCGGAGGGCACCCGGGGCAAGAGCCTGCTCAATCGCGGTTCGCTGACCCTCGAGGAGCGCTACTACGGCAATGCCCGCAGCTTCAACGACGCCCAATTGCGTTCGGTGCTGCGCGAATTCCGGCCCGAGTGGACGCATCAGGACGTGACCGCCCCCATCTACGCCATGCAGGGCTACGACTGGGATCCGGTCGCGCGCATGCAGCATCTGGACCTGTTCACCTGGTTGCGCGGCGACATCCTGGTCAAGGCCGACAAGATGACCATGGCCAACTCCCTGGAGTTGCGCGTCCCGTTCCTGGACCCCGAGGTCTTCAAGGTCGCCGAGAAGATCCCGGTCGAGCAGAAGATCACCAAGGAAACCACCAAATACGCCCTGCGCCAGGCGCTCACGGACATCGTCCCCCCGCATGTCCTCAAC
>NZ_JBSGBY010000126.1:0-16308 GCF_053601505.1 Nocardia sp. NPDC004722 | reverse complement strand
GTCGTGGCCGATGCCGGCGTCCAGGCTCCACGCGAGCACCGTGGCCGGATCCGCGGCGTCGACCGTGACCGACGTGCCGGCGCCCACGGAGATCGGGATCTCCGCGACCGCCGCGGCCATGTCCGATTGCCAGGCCAACGGTGCCGGGCCACGCCGCATTTCGATGCCGCCGAGCACGAGCCGCTGCGGATCACCGCCGCGACCGTCCGGTCCGGTGGGTCCGCTCATGGCCGCAGCCCCGCTCGCTCGGCTGCCCATCGCACGATCCGCACGACGAGATCCGCGGCCGCGGCCGGATCCATGGCGATGGCGCGGTCGGGGCGCTGTCCGGTCCACTGCTCGGAGCACCAGGCGGTCAGCACTTCGAGGTCGCGCAACAGCATTTCGGCTTCCAATCCGGACAGCTCCAGCACCCGCAACGCCATGTCGTGTTCGGCCGACCCGCACAACCCCGGAGGCAGCTCCCCCGCATGCCGGATCAGCAGGTCCCGCAACTCCGCGAACAGATCGTTCAGGGGATCGCGCGGCGGTTCCACCCGGTGGCCGGCATCCGGCGGCTGTCCGGGATATCTGCGGTCGCGGCGGATGAGCCAACCCAGCCGCCCGTAGAACATGCGCCTGGCATCTTCATCGGTCATGACGCAGCCTCGGCGGATCGCGCGGGTCAGTGCCCGGTGGGTCCGGTCGTTCGCCTCACCGAGGTGTTCCGATCGGCGCTCGAGCCAGGCGGGCGGGTCCGCCTCCGCCAGCACATGGCGGCGGATCTGCTCGGCGACACCGATGTACTCGGTCTCGGCGAAGCCCAGCAGCGCGTCGGCGCGGGCGGTCGCCGCGTGCTCGGTCGGAAGCTCGTCGCAGTACTGCGCGAGCAGGCGGTCGGCGGTGTCGATCAGGTTGGCCACGAGCGGTTCCACGGCGGTGACGGGCAGTCCGCAGCGCAGGGCGACCGCGACATGATCGCGATCGAGCAGCGCGGCCTGATCGAGCACGCCGTCGGCGAAGGCCAGCATCGCCGAAGCTCGATGTGCGACACGATGTTTCACCGCGTCCGCGGCGATTTCGGCCACGAACGACTCCGCGACGGGTTCGGTCATCAGCACGGCGTCCTCCTGCACCGAGCCGTGCAGCAGGCGGTGGTGGACGGCCGTGCATGCGGTCGATCGCGCCTGCTCACGAAAGGGGTCCCGCAAGCGGTGTGGAATACCGGTGGGACGCAGTGCCCATGTCTCGTAATAGTACGAGACCACATACCGCGCCAGCGGATCCGCGAACTCGTCGTACAGCTCGCCGACGCGCTGCCAGCCGCTCAGCGACAGGCCCGGCGGCGCGCCCGCGCAGCTGATCGCCGCCGGGCCGTACCTGCCGGCCGCCCAGCCGGTTTTCGACAGATCCAGCGACCAGGCGTTCACCTGATGGGTCAGGCATTTGCGGTCGGTCGGCCTCCGCCGCGCCGATGCCCGCACCCACGAGCCGACGAACTCGCGGCGCGTTGATATCGACTCGGATTCCGTCGTGGCCCCGACCTGTTCACTCACCACACGCGCACCTCCCCGTGCCGCGCCACCGACCGATACCGGGCATCCGCGACCGCGAGATGCTCCGCGAGGGCCACGTGGCCATCCGGCATGCGCAACCGTGGCGGCGGCCGCATCGGCAGGATCGCGCCCGAGATCAGGGCCGCCGCACCGCCCGCCGGGAAAGCCTGGGACGCATCAGCTTCCGTGGCTTCCGCTTCCGAGGCCGACAAGGCGGCCAGGGTGACCTGGAGGTCTCCCTCCTCGCGGGTATGCGCGACGCGCTCGGCCACATGGGTTCCCGAATTGATGGCCGTCTCGATGAGATCGGCCATCAGTGTCGTGTCGCCGAGCCGGAATGCCCAGTCGAACACCGCCTTCTGCACCTCCGCATGCAGCACGCTCCACGAGATGCGAGCGTGGGCGTCCGCGAAGGCGAAGCGCTGCGCGTCGATGAACACCATCGCGGGCAGCGCACGGGCCAACGCTCCGCGCTGGTCCTGCGGCCCACCTCGCACCGAATCCGCGAGCGCTACCATCAGCTCTGCCTTGGCCATCGCCACCACGATTCCCAACTCGGCGTACAGCTCTCGCGCCTGCGTCAGATGCGCCACCCCCTCGGCGGCGCGGCCGATGTACACCTCGGTGACGCCGAGGTTCGTCAGCCCCGAGGCGCGGTACAGGCGATAGAAGGGATCGGCGCCCAATACCTCGATACTCGCGGTCATCAGGGCGATACCAGCACTGAACTCGCGCTGCAACATGACCGCCGCACCGAGGTTCAACCGGCTGACCGCGGCCTGGAAGGGCTGACCCGCTTGATCGAGCGACGCGGCGGCGGCCCGAAAGGCTTCCGCGGCCGCTGGATACCTACCGGCCTTCAGATGCACCGCACCGATCATGTTCTCGGCCACCGCGAAATTCCGGTCGATATCGAGCGACTTCGCGGTGGCGCGCCAACGCGCGATCGCCGCTTCGGCCGCGGCGAAGCGGCCCGTCATGGAATACACGTGGCCCAGGTGCAGCTCGACGAGGGCGACCTGGGTCGGCAGCCCGAGCAGCTCGTAGGCGTCACGCGCCCGAGTCAACGTCGCCTCGGCTTCCGCGTATCGTTCCTGCCGGAGCTGACAAAGACCGGTGAATTCGATGCACTGCGCGGCGATCGGCCATTCCTGATCTCGCTCGGCGCTCGCGCGGGCCTCCTCGAGCAATGGGAACGCCGCCGGCAGGTCGCCGCCGTTGTTCAGGATCAGTCTGGCCTCGTCGAGCATGCAAGCTCGTACCGCATCCTGCGATCCCGACGCAGCGGCATACCGCCGCGCTTCGGCCAGCGTGGCCCGCGCCTGCGTGACGGAGCCGCGAAACTCTTGCAGCACAGCGGAGTAGCGCAGCGCCTGGGCGTATCGAGGATCGTCGCGATGCTCGTCGAACGCGGCCGTTGCGCTGCGCAACAGCACGTCGGCCTCCGCGATGCGTTCCCCGGTGAACAGGATCGTCGCCAGATGCGTATCGCATTCCGCCACGTCGAGCGGCATCGACGCGGACTCGTAGTAGTCGCGAGCGCGAGCGAATGCGTCCGTCGCCTCGGACAGCCGACCACAGTTCTGCAGGAGCATGCCGAGTCCGAGCCGACCGGCGGCCACCAATTCGGGATGACCGGCCGCGAGAAGTTCATCCAGGGCGGTGGTGTACGACGAGATCCCCGTGTCGTAGCGTCCCGCCCGCAACATGAGTTCCGATGCGCGCCAGTGATTCGCGGCGGCGTGCTCGTAGTCCCCGGCCGCGCTGTGCGCTGAACCCGCAGCGCTCAGCGCGGCCGACCCCTCGGCGGTTCGTCCGTCGGCGAGATACAGTTCCGCGAGTAGCTCGCCGCACTCGGCGGCCCCGGCGTGGTTGCCCAGTGCGATCGCTTCGGTCCGCGCCCGCCCGAACTCCCGCTCCGCAGTGGCGGTGTCCCCCAATTCCGCGCTCGCCTTGGCGATGACATAGGAGCAGAGCGCGACGCTCTCGGCCTCGCCCCCGTGCGCGAAAAGCTCTCGGGCGGCGAGATGTTCGTCGCGAACGCTGATCGTGTCGCCCTGCTCGATGGCCACGTCGCCACAGGATTCGCGGCAGTCCGCCGCGTCGAGGATCCGGTCGAGGGCCAGATAGCGATCCGCTGCCTGCCGCAGGACGCTCATCGCCTCGTCGTACTGCTCGGCCACCCGCAGCGCATCGCCGAACATCTCGCCGATCTCGGCTTGTTCGGCCGTGTCGTCCCCATCTTCCAATCCCGTTGCGGCCCTGCGCAGATAGGGCAGCGCCTCGGCCGGACGCTCGAGCATGACCAGCCCGCGACCAGCCATCTCCGCACATGCCGTGGGCAGCTCCCACAGCGGCGCGTCCGCCAGCAGGTCCGCTGCGCGCCGGTACGCACCTGTGGCGGTTTCGAATTCCTCCAGCGTCGCGTGCGCGCCCCCGATCCAGTACAGGCATTCAGCGCTGTGTTCGATCCGGTCGGGACCGTCGCATTCGGCCAGCGCGGCCCGCAGCACCGGCAAGGCGTCGGCGGGTGCGCCCTCCTCCAGCAGTCCGAGTCCACGCTGGAGAAGGACGCTCGGCCAGGGTGATTCGCTCATGCTCATCCCCGTCGGCGGCGTGCATTCATCGATAGTGTTCGTCGCGGGCGGCCGCGGCCCGGAAACGCTCCGGCATCGCGCGCGCTTCGTCGCGCGCCATGATGTGATGCGGATGGCGACACAATTCCGGATTGCGCAGTCCCGGCAATGCCAGCCACAGCGGCCAGAGCAGCACGATCGGCAGTGCGGGCGTCGCACCCCAACCGCCATTGATTATCTTGATGGCGATGCCGTGACGACGAGGGTACAGAACTTTCGCCACCGCGACCCCGACGAGTTCATAGATCACGATAGCGAGAATCCCGGCGATCCAGGGGTTCATGGGAATTCGTCACTTCTTCCAGTAGCCACCGTGCGTATTGCACACGAGGCCGGTGCTCTGACAGGCCGAGCAGTGCAGGCGGCCCGCCAATCCGCTGCTGCCGCCTCTGCCCTTGCATGACTGGCAGTCGTTGAGATGCTTGTAGCATTTCTCGCATTGACTCATTTCGGCGTTCCTTTCTCGATTCGCGCCGAATCCGGTGAATGGCGAAAACGATACGAGCGAGCCGGATCCCGCAGTATCCGCCGAACAGATGAAAAGGCGAGTACGCCGCTGCCGGCGTGGACCTCGGTGTCGAGGCTGTAGGTCGAATCGTCGACTGCCGGGTCCTCCGGCGGTGGCGCACACTGGAGGTCGTGAGTCCCCGCCAGGCCTACGAGGTCAGCGTGTCGGCCGGTCGGCTCGGCTCGCTTATCGATGCCGTGCACGATGCGGTGCGCCGGGCGGGTGAACGGTCCGGCCCGAAGTGGCAGTACGACAATGTGATCGCGATCGACCATCCGCGCGCCCGAGATCTCGACCCGGTCCTGGCGCGCCGGCGGTACGGTGACCGCGGCCGGATCATCGTCGCCATGGCTGTGGTCGCACAGCGCTGTGTGACCGTCGATGTCGTTTTCGTGCTGGCGGCCGACGACGCGCGGGCGATATTCACCGGCGCGGGCCGGGGCGCGACCTCGGAGCGGGCGGCCTCGCTCGCCGACTTCCTGGCCGCCGGGACCCGCGCGGCATTGCGATCCGGCGGCATCGATCCGCTGTCGCGCTGACAGCGCCGCGAATCACGACGGCGCCGAACGCCGGATTCACAACTCCGCCAGCGCGATCCAGCCGTCCTGGAGCGCGCGGGCCACCAGCCCGGCCTTCGTGTGCGCGGGGCGGCCCACCGCGTCGTATTTTTCCCGGATCCGCAGCAGATGGGTGTTCACGGTGCTCAACGCGATACCGAGCCGCTTCGACACCACGTCCTTGGAATCGCAGTGGATCCACGCCCGCAGCACCTCACGTTCGCGGTCGCTCAGTCTCGGGACCCGTGCCGGTTGCCGTGCGTCGTCATCGTTTTCGCCCGAGAAGGACGGGTGTGTGTCGGTCATGGGTCAATCAAATTCGCCGCGGACCCCGAGGTCACTGTCGGCCGGCGGACCGGATACTCGCGCCTGAGAGCGTTCGGTCTCACGGCCGCGTAACGGCGGTGCCTCGATCCTCGATCTGGCTTGCGATGACAGACGATCGATCGGCTCGGCAACTGGCCGTGGCCGGCGCGGATCTGCTCGCCCAGTACCCGAGGCGGGTGCTCGAGCGCGGCCTGCGAGTCGAGGAGGCGGTCCTGCGGGCCGGAGTGTCCCACGCGACGTTCTACCGCCGATTCGGCACGAAGCCGAAATTCCTCGCCGCGGTGACCGCGAGCCTGATCGACGAGCCCACGCCCGAGCCGGAATTGGTGCGTGCGGCCGTGCGCGAGGCGCTGCATACCGCAGGCGGTGATCGCCGTCAGGCAATTCGAGCGCTGGCGGAGCACCACTTCGAGCGCACCCGCGACGGGCGGTCGGCCACCCGGCTGATGCTGGCCATCGTCCTCGGAGCCGCCGACACCGGCACCGCTCGCGAGACCCGCAGGGCCTATGCCCGGCGCGAACGGTCCGTGCTCGAGGCCGTCGAAGAGCTGTCGGGCACCGGTGCGGTGCTGTTCCGCAAGCCATTCACCGCCGCCAAGTTCACCGCCGCCGCAACCGCGGTGATCGACGGATTCGGAATCCGCCGGTGTGCGGATCTGGACTCGGTTTCCGCCCGGCTGCTGGCCGATACCCTGCTCGCGCTTGTCAATGCCGCCGTCGACACGGGCGAGCAGCACGAGCACATCGACGACGTGCTGATCGGATTCGACAACGTCCCAAGGCAACCCGAGCGTCCGGTGCGGGATCCGCGGTCGGCGCTGCTGGACGCGGCCCGCACCGAGTTCGCCGAACGCGGATACTTCCAGACGAACCTATCGGCCATCGCCGCCCGCGCCGATATTCCGGTGGCGGTCACGCACCGGCTGTTCCCCACCAAGGCGCACCTCATCGTGGGCGGCCTGCGTCCGGGGTTCGTCGGGCTGGCGCAGTCGATCGAGGACGAACAGCTGATCGGGGTGCCCGAGACCGATATCCTCGCCAATCATCTGACCCGGTGCGCGACCCTGGTCGCCACGGAATCCGCGTTCATGGATGCGCTGATCATGGTTGTCACCCGCGACACCGTCGCCGAACCCGCCGGGACGATGTCGATCCGGGAAGAGCTGAACTTTCCCCAGTTACTCGTTCCCATCCTCGAACAGGGCAGGCGGAACGGGATTTTCGTGGATTCGCCCTCCCCGTTCGACACGGCCGCGACCATCACCAACACTCTGTTCCTGCGCTGCTTCACCCACCGCCGGGAGTCGCCGGAAGAGAATGCGGCCGTCGTCGGCCGCATTCTCGTGTCCGGCCTGCGGGCGCGATGACCGCTCAGTAGCGCGCCATCAACGCCGCGAACTCTTCCTCCGACAGTTCGTTCCACCGGTCGCTGCCGCTCGCCGCCGCCCCGAGAATCGCCTCGTCCAGGCGGAGACGGTAACGGCCAGAGGGTATTTCGGTCCCGGTGACCAGCAACCGGGCGGCCAACGCGCCCAACGCCCCGGCGGCGGTGGCGGCCGTTCCCAGCTGTGGCCACGAGGGCAGGCTGCGCCCGACCTCCGTGAGCGAATAGCGAGTGCGCGGCGTCACCTCCGCCCCCACCAGCAGGTTTGCGAGCCGCACCCGGGTCCGCGGATCCGACAGCCGCGCCGCGGTCAATTCACCGAGACCGTCGGCGCGGCCGTGGAACAGCGGATAGTCGCGATCCAGGTCGTAGCGCTCGACGTCGAGGATCACGTTGTCGCCGTTGTCGGTCACCATCAGCACCGGTATCCCGGCCTGCCGCGCCCGCAGTCGGATGTCCACCTTCATGGCCAGGTTGTCCATCTCCTCGAGCAGCACGGCCAGCGGTTCGCGACCCGCCCCGATGCCCAGGAACTCTGCCGCCAGGTCGGGCGTGTACCCGTCGGGGAAGGCCTCGATCTCGGCGTAAGGATCCAGCTCGAGCGTACGACGCTGCGCCAGTTCGAGTTTGGGCATGCCGAGATCACACACCGAGGCGGAAAGCCGGTTGAGGTTGGTCGGCCCGAGCACGTCGAGGTCGGCCATCCGGAATCGCCCGGCGCCGGTGAGCGCGCAGGCCGTCAGCACCGAGCACCCCACGCTCAGCCCGGCGATCCCGACCAGCGCGCCGGCCCATCGCGACTGCTCGTCGTGATCGATCAGATAGCGGTTCCGGGCGCTGCGCAGCCACCGGTAGTAGTGGGGCTCCGGCATTTTCACGACCGTGCCCCGCCACGGGTAGACGATGTACCGGCTCGCGCGCTCGAGCAGTTCGGGCGGCCATACCGCGTCGATGTAGCCGTCGGTATCGAGTGGTCGCCCGGGAGCGGACATCCGGTCCAGTGCGGCCAGGTCCGGCAGTGCGGTCGCCCATCCGTCGACGAACCGGTATCCGGACTCCGGCGCCAGCACCGCCGCGATGGCGGCGGAATCGGTGGCGGGATCGAGGATCTCGATCATCTCCGACCTCATCGGTTCCCTCCCGTCCAGCGGATCTTCGTGGTGTAGAGGAACTTCGAGCTGCCGTAGGGGTGCAGGGTGATCACCGGTTCCGCACGTCCACCGAGAGTCTCGCGTAGGCGGCGGTACTCGGTGCTGGTCCGCTCGAGCGCGGCCACGACGAGCATGCGCAGCGCCTCTCGCATGTCGGCATCGACGTGCGCGCCGGACGTCAGTTCGATATCGAGCGTGAGGGTCTGCGAGTGGTCGGCGCCGATCACGGTGTCCAGCACGAACTTTCCACTCGTCACCGCCGTCAGCCGCGGGTCGGCCAACGCGGCATGTACACCGTCGGGGTACAACTTGACGGCATAGATCGTCGTCGCGACGTCCGGGCGGCCCTGCACGGTCACGAAGCCGCACCCGGATGCCGAAGTGATCACCGGCAGGGGGTATCCGGACGCGCGCAACGCATCCTCGACCTCCCCCGCGGTCAGAACCCGGCCCACATCACCGATGCGGTAGCGAACCAAGGGCAGTTCGTTCTCCACGGTGAACAGCAACCGGTCCTCGTCATCGGTCTCGAAGTACCGATACTCAGGGTCGTACTCCACCAGCGTCGGAGCCACCGGGGCATTCCCGAAGAGCCTGCGGTACAGCGCCGGATCGGCGGCCGCGAGCCGTCGCACCGCGATCGAGGTGTCGGTTTCGTGGGCCAGAATCCCCGCCTCGGCCGCACCGTAGATCAGACGGATGTCCCCGGGACGATCCGGTTTGCCGAGCCGATCGAGCAAATGATCGCGCAGACCCTCGCTGATGATCTCCCCGGCGAGAACGAGTTTGATGTTCTGCCGCAGGATGTCATCTCCGGCCCGATCGAGCACGTCCTTGGCAAAGGGCGGATAGGCGGCGAACACTATCTGGTCGTAGTTCGGCCCCAGCACGGCGATGTCGTGCAGAATCGCGTCGACGTCGATACCGGGGGCGATCACCGACACTCGCGCGCCACGCTCGTGCAGTCCGATTCCGGCCATCATGGTGCACGTGCCGCCGATCCAATCACCCATGGCGAAACCCACCACGAGCAGTGTGGATCGGGTACCGGCCCCGAACCCCGCCCGGATGATCCGGGAGAACAGTGCGATCGCCTCGGTAGCGGCACGGCGCCCGCGCGGCCAGTAAGTCGGGCTGCCCGACTGCCCGGAGCTCGTCGACCAGATAGCCGCGCGAGTGATTCGGCCGGACTGCATCAAGTCGGGCATTTCGTGCCGGGTGAGATAGACGGCCTTGTCGGTCGGCGGTACCAGCGCGAAATCCGCGGCCGTCCGCAGGTTCTCGACATCGATTCCATTGGCGCTGAGGAAGTTCCGGTAGGCCGGTACGTCGCGCGCGGCGCGACGCAGGACGTTTCGGGCGCGGATGAAGCCGCGGCCCTCCAGGGGTGGGGTGGGTGCAGACATCGCTGCGGTCCTCTCGTGCAGCGAGACCGGTTGTCTCGACTGCACCCGCACCGATCCCCCGATCTAGCCGTAGGGCTGCACAACGTCGCCGTTGCCGTGGCGTCGGCACCAGCTCACGATGTAGCGCATGTGCAGCCCGCACCAACGGGCCACCACCGGCAGTGTCATGGGCTGCTCGGGATCGTGTTCGCCCCGTTCGCGAATGATCGGCCCAAGATAGTGATTGGAGACCTTGCTCGCGGTGTTCGTGCCCACTCCAGCGACCTCGGCGAGGGAGGTGAGGTCGACGGCGCGGCCCGAGGCGATCGCACCCGCCAGCCGGGCCGCGGTCTCACCCCGCCGGCCCACGAACAGTTCGCACAGCGGCGTGGGATGCACCGAACCGGTCACCGTCTCGCGGCGGCCGTGCGCGACGGCGCGGATCGCGGCGCACAGCGGCTCGAGTCCGGTCGACTTCTGGTACACCGCAGCGACTTCGGGCCGCCGCCTGGCCTCTTCCAGATGCTCCCGTTCCAGACTGTGCCCCTGCGCCGCCAAGATCACCGGCGCGACCCGGTCGGCCTCGTGCATCAACCGCAGCACGTCCAGCCCGTCGAAGGCCAGCTCCAGCGCGAGCTGCGGGCGATTCCACACCAGATCGGTGAGCACCACATCGAAGCGGACATTGTCCATGATGTTGCGCCGCACCGCTTCCCGATCGACGGCGATCGCGACGGTGGACTTCGGGAAGAGCGTGGCGAACGCGGGCTCCACCACCTTGCCCAGCGGTGACGCCACCAGGATCCGATAATCCATGGTCGAGGTCATGCCTGGCTTCCTGCCGTCGAGCAATATGTTGCCGAGAGGCCGCCGGAAGCACGGGTTTCCGCCCGGCCCACGCGGCAAGAGGGCGATTTGCCCCGCTGTTTCCGGATAGCTTTCCGAGGATCGTGGTTCGCACCGGTGGCGACGCAGTGACGCCGCCGCGGGAAGGAATACCGATGTCCGTGCCAGTCGTCTATTCGCCACCGCACACCCGTCCCGCATTGAGTCCGCGCGAAATCGAGGTGCTGCTCGCTTGGTTGCGCTGCGACTCGAAAGACGCGGCCGCCCATGAGCTTTATCTGTCGGTCTCGACAGTGAGTACGCACATCGCGCGCATTCGCGCCAAGTACCTGGCGGCGGGGCGCGCCGCCGCCACCAAAGCGGCCCTGTTCGCCCGGGCTGTTCAGGACGAGATCATCGATTTGGACGAATGGTGAGACTTCGCGCATTATTCCCGCCCTCGAATTCACTCGCCGCCCCGACCATCCGATACTCATTCTGCAACCAGACGTCCGGTGGCGCATCGGTTTTACTCGACGTTCACCGTGTTGGAAGAAAGGCGGTCGCATCATGACCGAGCCGAAAGCAACAGTCCTACCGGTCTATTTTGTTGCGGATGAGTCATATTCGATGTCCGACGACATCGATGATCTGAATTCCGGACTGGCTAGTCTCGTCGATGCGCTGCAAATGGCGTCGATGGCCGCCGCCAAGGTCCGATTCTGTGTTGTCGGGTTCTCCGATACCGCGGTCTGCCATCTCGATCCCACCGACCTGCGCCACCTCGACATCATGCCGCGGCTGTCCGCTCGCGGGTCGACATCCTTCGCCGCCGCCTTCGCCGCGCTCACCGATCGCATACCCACCGATATCGCCAACCTCAAAGCCGATGGCTACCTGGTGAACCGGCCCGCGGTGTTCTTCCTCACCGACGGCGCGCCCAACTCCGGGGACCCGTGGCAGGCCGAACACGCCCGGCTGACGGGGTTCGCCGCGCGCCCGAACATCCTGGCATTCGGGATCGGCAGGGCCAATGCCGAGGTGATCAAACAGGTTGCCACCGATCCGCGCTACGCGTTCATCGCCGCGGCGGGCACCGACACGGGACTGGCTATCTCCACCTTCATCACCGCACTCACCCAGTCGGTGATCAACTCCGGCCAGGCACTGGCGTCCGGGCACGCGTCACTGCAGATCCAGAAGCCGGAGAACTTCCTCTCGCTCGCGGTGGACACCGTCTGATGTGGTCGATGTCCAAGCGCGACAAGCGAATCCCCCACACGCCCGGGCCCGGCGAACCGCCGCCCTCGGCCGGTCCGGCCGAGACCGCCGATACGGGGCCCGATGTGGACGTGCGGGACTGGCCCTCGAGCCGTCCGATCGTGGTCGGCGACCCGACACCCGAATTCGAGCCCAGGGCCATCGGATCCGAGTATTTGCGCGCTCCCTACCGGCCCGACACGGTCATCGACGGTTGGTCGGCGGACGGATTCACCGTCCGCGCCGCGTCGCTGCGGGGTCACCTGCATCGCTTCAACGGCGCTCCGCGCCAGGACGATCTGGCGATCGCGCTACCGGACGGCCACCTGCGACTGATCGTTACTGTCGCCGACGGAGTGGCGGCGGCGACGCAGTCGCACATCGGCTCCACGACCGCGGTGCGCTACGCGTCCCAGTGGCTCGAAGCCGAGAATGCCTCCGTGCTAGGGGATATCGCCTGGCGATCGCTGTTCGAGAACACCGCCTGGAAACTGAATGAGGTCGCCGCTACCACCCTGGCGATGCCCGAGGTGGACCCGGCCCGCGCCGAATTGGCGCTCGCCACGACCCTCACGTGCGCGGTGTTCGAACTGAACAACGACGGCACACTCACAGCAGCGATCGCCGGGGTCGGCGACTCCGGCGCGTGGCTACTCTCCGACGGTGTCTTCACCCGGGTCTGGGGCGGCAAGGAAGCAACCGAGGCCGGGCTGACCTCCTCGGCGGTGAGCGGCCTGCCACAAGTACCGCACGAAGTGGATCCGGCGGAGGTCATCGTCTGGCCGGGCGAGGTATTGCTCATCGGGACAGACGGTTTCGGCGATCCGCTGGGCGGCGGCACCGGCAGCGTGGGCGCGTTGTTCCGCGACGCGTTCACCGGACGGGTGCCCGCGCCGATCGAATTCGCGCACCTATTGGATTTCTCTCGCGAGACCTTCGACGACGACCGCACCCTGGTCGCCGTCTGGCCCGCGGCGGGCGGGACGGACCAGCCATGGCACAGCAACGATTGAAGCGGTCCCAGCTGGGAGCGCTGCGGTGGCTGGCGGAAGGTGGACAGGGCGTCGTGTACGACGCGCCGAACGTCCGCATGCAGTACGCGAACTCGTTGGTCTACAAGGAATACAAGCCGAAGGTGTTGGCCACCCTCGACGTCGCGGCCCTGGAAGCGATGCCCGACTATCTCGAATCGCTGCCCTTCACCGACGGATACGACCTGCTCTCGCGGGCAGCGTGGCCATGCCGACTGGTCGAGGAGGACGCCTCGAACCGGGTCATCGGATTCGTCATGCCCGCCATTCCGGGCGAGTTCTTCGTCGCAATGACCGTCCAGTCGGGCCGGAAATCCGTGACGGCGCAGTTCCAGCATCTGCTCAACGAGGATTCGGTGCTGCTGCGACGCAACATCCCGCTGACCGACCGCGATCGGTACGAATTACTGATCCATACCGCGGAATCGCTGAGCGTGCTGCACTGCAGGCGGATCGTGGTCGGTGACATGTCGCCGATGAATCTGTTGTTCTCCCTGCACCCGCGCCGGGCGACCTATTTCATCGACTGCGACGCCATGCGGTCCGGCGCACGCACGGTCAGCAGGCAGGTCGAGACACCGGAATGGGATGTGGAGACCGCCAACCCGGGCGAGGAACTCGCCACGCCGCAGTCCGATGCGTACAAGTTCGGATTGCTCGCACTGCGCTTGTTCGCGGGCGACCAGTTCACCAGGGAACCCGACAAACTGCCCACATATGTGCCGTCCGCCGTGCGGCGCCTCACCGTCGCGGCATTGTCGGCCACACCATCGCTGCGACCCGCCCCAGCCGACTGGATACCGGCGCTGACCGATGCCGCCGGAACCGCGTCGACCTACGGACCGCAGTCCGCGACCACCATGGCGGCGTCGGGTCCGACAACCCGAATCCCGTGGCAGACAAACCCTTCGCCGACAACCGTGGTGCACCCGGCCGCGCAGCCGCTGCCCACTCCGTACCCGGGCACCGTCCCCCGCCCGCAACCTCCCGGATACCCGGTGCCGGGCCCTGTCGCTCGCGCCACCCCGATCACCCGGCGGGGCCGATGGGCAGCCCTCGGTGTCGTGGTCGTCCTCGTGGTGGGCGGGTTCCTGTGGTTCGACCGGAGCGGCTCCAGCGGACACCCAAGCGTGGTAGTGGCAGGGTCTCATCCGGCGTCCGCCTGCGCTGCTCCACCACAACTCTCGGTCACCAAGGCTGCCGCCGCCGGCGATGCGCTCGATCTCACGATGAACATCGTCGCGGCCTGTCCCGACGGGGATGTGCTGTCCGCCAGCCGGACCAGTGTCACGGTGACGACGTCCGGCCGGACGGTGGCGGCCGCGACCTTCGACCTGTCCGGCTCACCGACGACCGTGCCGTCCCCGCCCGGATCCACGCAGCGGGTGTTCCGATTCCCCGGAGGTCAGTTCTGGCAGCCCGCCGACACCCTGTCCGGCACAACGGACCTGCGCGTCCAGATCGACCGGGCAGGCACTTCGGGCGCACCGAATACGACGGCCCGCGCGAGCGGCGACGTGGTGACGGCGGCTCCGGTTGCCGCCACGGGCACCGACTCGGAGGCCCTGAGCCTGACCGGGCTGCAAGCGACCGCAGCCGCCGATCGCGTCAACGTGTTACGCGAGCTCGCGGACCGCTGGGTACCCCAGCTCAGTTCGAAACGCCTCGACCTGTTCGCCGAGGGCATCACCTGGCACAACGCCGACATCCTCCGCGAACATCTCCAACTGCGCCAACGCTTCCCGACCGCCCGGCTGCTGTGGTCGGGCGAATGGTCGACCTTCAGCTACACCGACTTCTGGATCACAATCGCCGGAATCTCCTTCCCCACCCCCGACGGCGCGCTCAACTGGTGCGCCACCAACGGATTCGACCGCGACCACTGCTACGCGAAATTGGTCAGCACCACCCACCCGATCGAAGGCAGCACTCGATACCAGTCGTGACGACCGGACTGTTCCACACACGCGCACGTCGGCGCTCAGCCGCTTGCGGCGTCGCGGTCTCGCAGTTGGCGGAGCGCAGCGGTGAAGCGGGCGGTGCGCTCCCCCAGCGGCTGGAAGAATTCGCGGTCGCAGGCTTCGACGGCGACGATGGCCCGATTCACCAGGGACGTACCGGATTCGGTGGGGACGAGGGATTTGGCGCGTTTGTCGGTGGGGTGGTCGCGGCGTTCGAGGAGGCCCTTTTGTTCCAGGGTGCGTAGGACCTGGGAGGTCATCATGGGGTCGGTGGCGGCCTGGTCGGCGATGTCGCGCTGGGTGACCGGGTCACCGGCGGAGTGGCCGGTGAGCCAGGTCAGGGCGGCGAGCAGGACGAATTGGACGTGGGTCAGGTCGAAGGGGGCGAGGGCCGCGCGTTGGGCGGCCTGCCAGCGATTGGTCACCTGCCAGAGCAAGAGGCCGGGGCTTTCGTCGGCGTCCTCGAACTCGGTGTGTAGTCCGCCATTCGTCACTGGCCGACCATAGCGCGGGAGATGAGTTCGAAATCGTGCTCGGTGAGTTCGATCAGGCCGCGCCGCAGCACGATGCCCCAGTTGGGCGTGCTGGTCAGGTCGAGTTCGGTGCGTAGCTCGTCGATCGAGACCTGACGGGCGTCGCGGTCGTAGTCGACCGCGCGCCGCCAGGGGCGGAAACAGCCGCCCTGTTCGTCGACCTGCCAGGCCGGGCCCTCGGCGATGGTGCCGAGGGCGGTGAAGGATTTGATCGGTTCGCCCTCGCGCATGCCGGTGCGGGGCGAGTAGTAGACGAGCCCGTCGCCGGGCGTCATGCGTTCCACGGCGGCGCGTTTGCCGTGATTGGCCTGTGCGAAGCCGAGTTCCACGCCCCGGCGGACGTGGTCGCGGGAGACGACCCCGAGCCAGTACCTGGTCATACCAGCACCGCCTCGGCGGCGGCGACCAGCGCGTCGACATCGCGCTGCAGGGAGGCGGCGAGATCCTTGCCCATGATCTTGTTCCACAGCCCGCGCAACGGACCTTCGAAGGAAACCCGCACGGTGACGGTGGTGCGGCCGTCGGCGACGGTGACCTCGTGGGCGAAGATCAGCCGCGCGCCGATCAGCTTGGACGAGTCGATGAATTCGGTGTCGGTGAGCTTGGTGACGACGAACTTGGTCTTGGGGCCGCCCTTGGGCTTGAGGACTCCGGTCGCGCCCTGAACGAATTCGCCGTCGAGGCGGACCCATTCGGTGTCCTGGTTCCACTCCGGCCAGGTGGCCATGTCGGCCCACTTGGCGAAGAAGGCGGCGGGGGTAGCGGTCGAGGTGGCGGTGGCTTCGGCGATCTGCGTCATGAAAATAGTATGCGCGCTTACTATTCTTCCGTCAACCCCTGAGCTTCGATCCGCTCACAGTGGGCCGCCGAGGGGAACACGATCAGGCCGGAGTATGTTGCACGACTCGTGACTGCCACCGACCTGACCATGTACTCGACGACCTGGTGCGGCTACTGCCGTCGTCTCAAGACCCAGCTCGACGAGGCCGGGATCACCTACGAGGTGATCGATATCGAAGACCACCCGGAGGCCGCCGAATTCGTCGGCAGCGTGAACAACGGCAACCATGTGGTGCCGACGATCAAATACCGGGACGGTTCGACCGCCACCAATCCGAGTCTGGCGCAGGTCAAAGAGGCGCTCGCCGCCATCAGCTGATTACTCCGCGATAAGGAAGAAGCCGCACACCGAGGGGTGTGCGGCTTCCTGTCGTC
>NZ_JBSGBY010000125.1:0-16385 GCF_053601505.1 Nocardia sp. NPDC004722 | reverse complement strand
CCGATCAATCCCGGTGTGTCGCTGTAGGCGAAGATCGCCGAATGCCGTTGCCCGGCACCACCGACCGGCGCGACCCGAGAGCGCCGCGGCCGCGTCCATCGCCGTCGCCACCGCGAAAGCCGCCGCCGACCGGGCCGCGATCGAGGTGACCAACGCGCTGTTCGAGGTCTCGGGCACGCGCTCGGCATCGGATTCGCTGAACCTGCACCGGCATTGGCGCAACGCCCGCACCCACACCCTCCACGACCCGATCCGCTGGAAGTTCCAGCACATCGGTCGCTACCTGCTCGCCGGCACGCCGCCACCGCGGCACGGCGTCCTCTGAAGGAGCCTTCCATGCCCACCCTGATCGTCCTGTCCGGCAGCCCGTCAGCGACCTCACGGACCGCGGCCCTGTCGGAGCATCTGGCCCGGCGCCTGCGAGGTGACGGCCACACCGTCACCACCGTGCGGGTGCGGGATCTGCCCGCGCACGCACTCCTGCACGCCGACGCCACCCATCCCGAGATCGCGGCGGTGGCCGCGGCCATCGCCGAATCCGACGGCGTGGTCGTCGCCTCGCCGGTGTACAAGGCGGCCTACAGCGGGCTGCTCAAGACCTTGCTGGATCTGCTGCCGCAGTTCGCGTTGGCGGGCAAGGTCGTGCTGCCGATCGTGACCGGCGGCAGCCCCGCACACGTCCTGGCGATCGACTACGCGCTGCGACCGGTGCTGTCCTCGCTCGGCGCCGACCACATCGTGCCCGGCTGGTTCGTGCTCGACCAGCACGTCGAACCCACCGCCGACGGCACCGCCGCGACCCTGGAAACCCGTGCCGCCGAAGCCCTCTACCCGATCGTCGACGCGTTCTCGGCCGCGCTGGCCGCCCGCCGAGCACCCGTCACCGCCTGATACGGAAGGTACGCCGGACATGCTGCGCTTCCACTGGTTCCTGCCCACCTACGGCGACAGCCGCTACCTCGTCGGCGGCGGTCACGGCACCGCGGTCACCGCCGCGAGCGGTGACCGCCAAGCCGATATCGGCTATCTGTCCCAAATCGCACGCAGCGCGGAGCAATTGGGTTTCGAAGCGGCGCTCACCCCCACCGGCGCCTGGTGCGAGGACGCGTGGCTGACCACCGCGATCCTGGCCCGCGAATCCGAACGATTGAAATTCCTGGTCGCCTTCCGCCCCGGCCTGGTCTCCCCCACCCTCGCGGCCCAGATGGCCGCCACCTACCAACGCCACACCGGGGGACGGCTGCTGCTGAACGTGGTGACCGGCGGCGAAGACCACGAACAACGCGCCTACGGCGACCATCTCGACAAGGAGCAGCGCTACCGGCGCGCCGACGAATTCCTCACCGTGGTCCGGCGACTGTGGGCCGGGGAACGAGTCACGTGGCAAGGCGAGCATATTCACGTCACCGACGCCGCGCTCGACCGAATCCCGCACCCGCGGCCCGACATCTACTTCGGCGGCTCCTCGGCCGCCGCGGGCCGGGTCGCCGCCCGACACGTCGACGTCTACCTCACCTGGGGCGAACCGCCGGCGGCGGTCGCCGCCAAAATCGACTGGATCCGTGAGCAGGCCGCCGACGCGGGCCGCACGCCACCCCGCTTCGGAATCCGATTGCACGTCATCAGCCGCGACCGCGCCGAACAAGCCTGGGCCGAAGCCGCCCGGCTGCTGGACGCGCTCGACCCCGCCGCCATCGCCACCGTACAAGCCGGCCTGGCCCGCAGCGGATCCGAAGGCCAGCGCCGCATGCTGGCACTGCACGGCGGCACCACCTCCGACCTCGAGGTCTCCCCGAATCTGTGGGCGGGCGTCGGACTCGTGCGCGGCGGCGCCGGGACCGCGCTGGTCGGCAGTCACCGTCAGGTCGCCGAACGCATCGAGGAGTACCACGCGCTCGGCATCGACGAATTCGTGCTCTCCGGCCATCCGCACCTCGAAGAGGCGTACTGGTTCGGGGAGGGCGTCCTCCCGATCCTGCATCGAAAAGGGCTGTGGCAGCACCCATTCAGAACGGCCGACGCCTCGATCGCGCCGACGGTCCCGTTCACCGGCTGACAATCCCCCGGGCGTGTCGCAGGACTTCGCTCGACGTCGCTGGGCGGTTGCCGGGTTCGGCTCACCGCAACTCTTATGGTCGTTCACCGCGCTGCCGCGGCCTACCGTCGCCGAGTATGACCACTGAGCTGAGCACGCCGTTGAACGCGATCGTCGAGGCGACCGCGCAGGCCATCGCCGAGGATGCCGCCAAGGGCCAGGTGACCTTTCGCGCCGCGGGAACACCGGAAGGCACGGTGGGCAGCGCGATCGCCCTGGGACAGTACACGGTCCGCGTGGACGAGCCGCCCGCCCTCGGCGGCGAGGGGAGCGCGCCGAACCCGGTCGAGGTGTATCTGGCCTCTCTGATCGCCTGCCAGGTGGTCACCTACCGGTTCTGGGCACAACGACTCGGTGTCACGGTCGAGGAGCTGTCCATCGACGCCGAAGGCGATCTGGACGTGCGCGGATTCTTCGGCCTCGACGACACCGTGCGCCCCGGCTTCCAGGCGGTGCGCGTCACTGTCCGGATCAGCGGACCGGAAACGGCCGAGCGCTACGCCGAATTGCAGCGGGTCGTGGACGCGCACTGCCCGGTCCTGGATCTCACCACCGGCCACACGCCGGTCGAAACCACGCTCGTCACACAGTAATTCACGCCCATCACCATCCGGAGGCCCCGATGACCGAAACAGCTCTCCCCGAAGACCCGACCGCCGCTTGGAGTTTCGAGACCAAGCAGATCCACGTGGGGCAGACCCCCGACGGCACGACCAACGCCCGGGCCCTGCCGATCTACCAGACCACGTCCTACACCTTCCGCGACACCGCCCACGCGGCCGCGCTGTTCGGGCTGGCCGAGCCGGGCAACATCTACACCCGCATCATGAATCCCACCCAGGACGCGGTCGAACAGCGCATCGCCGCGTTGGAAGGCGGTGTGGCCGCGCTGTTGCTGGCCTCGGGTCAGGCGGCGGAGACCTTCGCGATCCTCAATATCGCCGGCGCGGGCGATCACCTCGTGTCCAGCCCCCGCCTCTACGGCGGCACCTACAACCTGTTCCGGTACACGCTGCCGAAGCTGGGCATCGAGGTGAGTTTCGTCGAGGACCCCGACGATCTCGAGCAGTGGCGTGCGGCGATCCGCCCGAACACCAAGGCCTTCTACGGCGAGACGATCTCCAACCCGCAGAACCATATCCTCGACATCCCCGGCATCGCGCAGGTCGCCCACGGTTCGGGCATTCCACTCATCGTCGACAACACCGTTGCCACCCCCTATCTGATCCAGCCGTTCGCGCACGGCGCCGACATCGTCGTGCACTCGGCGACCAAGTATCTGGGCGGCCACGGCGCGGCCATCGCGGGCGTGATCGTCGACGGCGGCACCTTCGATTGGCGCGGTGGACGATTCCCCGGCTTCACCGAACCCGACCCCAGCTACCACGGCGTCGTCTACGCCGATCTCGGCGCACCCGCCTACGCGCTCAAGGCCCGCGTCCAACTCCTGCGCGATCTCGGCTCGGCGATCTCCCCGTTCAACGCCTTCCTCATCAGCCAGGGCCTGGAAACCCTCAGCCTGCGACTCGAACGGCACGTCAGCAATGCCCAGGTCGTCGCCGAATTCCTCACCGAGCGACCGGAAGTCACCTCCGTCTCCTACGCGGGCCTGCCCTCCTCCCCCTGGTACGAACGCGGAAAGCAGCTGGCCCCCAAGGGAGTCGGCGCGATCATCGGCTTCGAACTCGCCGACGGCGTCGACGCCGGCAAGCGCTTCGTCGAGGCCCTCACCCTGCACAGCCACGTCGCCAACATCGGCGACGTACGCTCCCTGGTGATCCACCCCGCCTCCACCACCCACTCCCAACTCACCCCCGAACAACAACTCGCCGCAGGCGTCACCCCCGGCCTGGTCCGCCTCGCCGTCGGCATCGAAGGCATCGACGACATCCTCACCGACCTCCGCACCGGCTTCGCAGCCCTGGAAGCCTGAACCATCTAGCGCCACTGAATAATTCACGACACCCCACCCCCGCGCAGCCGCAGACCTTCCGGCCTGCGGCTGCGCCGCGTCGTAGTCCTTGCAATGGCTTTCACCGTCAGCCCCTGGACCAGACGGTCACGGGTGTGCGCGTTGCCGAGAACCCAGCCCACATGAGGCGAGCCGGAACTAGCCGGCCACTCCGGCAGGCCCCACTGGGGTAGGGGTCGCTCAGCGTCCGGCGATGGCGCTGTCGATGAATTCGGCGACGCGCACGGGTTGGCTGATGAAAACGGTGTGGGATCCGTCGATCTCGTCGAGGGTGGATCCCATGCGTTTGGCCATGAACCGCTGGGCTTCGGGGTTGATGGCCCGGTCGTGGCGAGCCACCTGATACCAGGAAGGAATCTGCTGCCATCCGGCCGCGGTGGCCTGCTCGGCCAAAGCGGCTGCCGCGAGCGGTCGTTGGGTGGCACCCATCACCTGTGCCAGGTCGACGGGGACGTCGGCGCAGAAGGTTTCGCGGAACCGCTGCCGGTCGATGTAGAGATCGGGCCCACCGGCCGCGCCCGGCGCGTCGTAGGGTGTCGGGCGTGTGGTCTCGGCCAGCAGCGAGGGCGCGAACGGCTGCTGCACATCGAGGCAGCTTTCACCGACCTCGAGGCTGAACGCCGCCAAATACACCAGCGCGGTCACGCTACTCAGCCCGGCAGCGGCCTGGCCGATCACCGCACCTCCGTAAGAGTGACCGACCAACACCACCGGTCCCTCGATCGCCGCGACGACCGAGCGCACCGTCCCGGCATCATTGGCCAAGCCCCGCAAGGGATTCGGCGGCGCGATGACCGAATGCCCGGATGAGGTCAGTTCTCGGATCACCCCGGCGAATCCCGAGGCGTCGGCGAAGGCGCCGTGGACGAGCACTACCGTCGGAGCTGTCTGGTCGGACATCGTGTTCTCCTTCACGTTGTGTTGTTTCAGCATGCGCGAGCCGGTCTCGCCGCACACGGTTTCAATGCGTCGCGACCGCGGCCTGTTCGATCAGATCGGTCACCGCATCGGGGTTGGTTTGCATGATCAGATGTGGTCCTTCGACCTCGACGGTGCGCGCGCCCGCACGAGTCGCCATGAACCGCTCCAGATCCGGCGCGATCGCACGATCCTGTTTGGCGACCAGATACCACGACGGCACCGTCTTCCACGCGGGAACGCCCGATACTCCGGTCACCGAGGCCAGGCTGAGCGGACGCTGTTCGACCGCGAGCGCCCGCTGCTGATTCGGCGCGATGGTGTTGTCCAGGAACACATCCGGGTACCGGGCCGGGTCGATGGTGAGCTCGGTGCCGGTGCCGCCACCCGTGTCGGGGAACGACGACGGCGTAGCGGGCACCGCGGGAATCTGTTTGCCCTGCGGACTGGAGTTCAGACTCGCCAGCGAGTCACCCTGATCGGGCGCGAACGCGGCGATGTACACCAGCGCCTTGACTTGACTGTTGCCCGCCACCGCGTTGGTGATGACCGCGCCGCCGTAGGAATGCCCCACGAGGATGATCGGCCCGGTGGTCTGACGGAGCACCTCGGAGACGTAAGCGGCATCGGAATCCAACCCGCGCAAGGGATTCGGCGGAGCCTTGACCGGGAACCCGGCTTTTTGCAGTTCGGCGACCACGGGTGTCCAGCCCGCCGCGTCGGCCCAGGCCCCGTGCACCAGCACGATCGTCGGCTTGTCTCCCTGCCAGTCCGCGACCCGCGACACCTGGGCCGAGGTGGACGTTGTCACCGAGTCGTGGTGATCGGTTTGCGTGCAAGCGGTCAGGGCCCCGGCCGCGGCGGCTAGGACGGCGGTAGCCACGGCGGCCCGGCGCGCAAGGGTTTTCATGACGGCGATCTCCCCATCGTGTGGATTATCTGGGCGGATTGAAGTGGTGGCTTCGAAGCATGAACGAGCGCGCACCCGTCACTCCGAAATTGCGGGAAAGTCATACCCTTTTGCCTTGCGGTACCGTCGAATCGATGAATCCGCGGCCAGGAGTGCGGGTAATCGAAATAGCGCGCTCAACGCACGGCTTGATGCCCGCCGTCGACAGGCAGGACCGCGCCGTGAATGTGGGCCGCCTCGGCGCCGGCGAGGAAGACCACCGCGGCGGCGACCTCGTCGGCCGTGCCGGGCCGGCGGTCGGGGGTCGACGCCGCCAGACTTCGCAATGTTTCGTGATAGGAGGCGTTTTCGTCGGTCATGGTCGGGCCGGGGGCGACGGCGTTGACGCGAATACCGCGCGGCGCCAGTTCGGCCGCCCAGGACGTGGTGAGCGAATGCAAGGCGGCTTTGGTCGCGCCGTAGAGGGCGGACACGGCATTGCCGGCCAGACCGCTGAGGGAACCGGTGTTGACGATCGCACCGCCTCCGGCGGCGATCATGCCGGGGATGATCGCGGCGGTCAGCAGCGCAGGCGCCTTCACATTCACCGCCAAGGCCAGATCAGCGAGCGCCTCATCGACATCGAGCAGCGACTGGGCGGGGATGAGCACTGCGGCATTGTTGACCAGCAGATCGACCGGGCCGTCCAGTGCCGCAGCCGCGGCATGCGCGAGTTCTGTTGCGGTACTGCCCGATTCGGCAAGGTCGGCGCGGACGTAATGCGCTACGCCTCCGGCCGCTCGAATCGTCTCGACCACGGCCTCACCCGCGTCCTTGGAGCGGCCCGATACGACTACCGCCGCGCCCTCACGAGCCAATGCGATGGCGATCGCGCGTCCGATACCCGAGGTCGACCCGGTGACCAGCGCGCGGCGACCGGTCAAACGTTGTGTTGCGGTGTGATTCATGCGGTGAGCCTTTCCATGGTGGGAGGTAGCGAGCAGTCCGGGGCCCGGCGGACCCCGGAGACGAGAAGCACTGTGCCGAGCAGGATTTCGAAGGCCAGGATGGTGTAGACCGCGCCGCGTTCGGGTATCCCGCCGGCCGCGTGATACAGCGGCCGGTCGGCCTGCAACAGCACGAACGACACCAGTCCGAGGGCACCCAGGGCAAGGCTGGTTCGACGCAACCACGGCGACACGTCCCGCCGGGTACCGATGAGGATCGCGACGACGTTGCCGCTGACGATGGCCACGGCCGCGGCGATGCCGTGCACCACGAGAATGCCGTTGTGCTGGTTGGCGGCCGATTCGTGGAAGAACCCGACCAGGATGACGCCGATGCCGTGCGCGAGCACGAACCCGAAGAGTCGACGTTCACGCCGTTCCCGGGTCGCGAGCAGTAGTGCGGCGGCGATGAACAGCACACCCTGGCCGATGAACGCCGTGTTCATGACCGCATGCAGGGGTGAATCGATCGCGCGGCCGTCGAAGACATCCCCAGCGACCGGGTTGCCCAGATCGCTGATGAAGTTCACGGCGTAGCTATAGCCCGGGCCGCGCCACGCGCGAGCGGTGACGTACTCCAGGACCACGTATTGCAGTCCGGCCAGCACCAGCAGCGCGCCCGCGAAACGGCTTCGGCCCGATAGGTTTTGGACTTTCACGTCCACTAGGCTGGCACCAATTTTTTGGACTTACAAGTCCAGAAAGGTAGGGTGAGGCATGCCCACTCGCAAAGGGGAGGCGACCAAGGCCCGCATCGTCGAAGCCGCCGCCGACCTTCTCGTCACCGGCAACGACGTCAATCTCGACGACGTCATGCGCCTGACCAGCACCAGCAAAGGCCAGCTGTTCCACTACTTCCCGGACGGGAAGGACGAATTGCGCCGGGCCGCCGCCGAACGCCACCTGACCCGCCTCGCCGAAGCCGACGCCCCGGCCATTCCGCTCACCACGTGGCAAGGATGGGAAGCCTGGATCGAGCAGATCCTCCAGCTGCACTCCCAGCAAACGATCACCGATGCCTGCGAAATCGCGGCACTCGCGGGCCGCGCGCTCGACACCGACACCTTCACCCGCGATCTGGTCGGCCGCATGTACGAACGCTGGGTCGACCTGCTGCACGAACAACTCTCAGCCATGCAACACAACGGCCTGCTGCGTCCCGACGCCCCGCTGCGCGCCCTGTCCTCCGCGTTCGTCGCCGCCCTGCAAGGCGGCGCGATCATCGACAAGGCCACCGGCTCAGCCGAACATCTCACGAACGCGTTACACCAGTCCCTCGCCCTACTACGCTCCTACGAGCCCTAGCTCGAGTGCCCGCAAGCCGACGTGGACAGCACCGGGCGACTGATCGGGATGGAATCTCCAATCATGCTCGCGCGGAAGGCAATTGCCGCGCAGCGATCACCGCGCTCGTCCAACCCCTCATCGACCGGTTCCCCACCCTAGGCAACGACACCATCTCGGGCATTGTCAGCGAAGTCCACCGAGGCTTCGACGGCAGACCGGTTCGCGATCTCGTCCCTCTGCTCGTCGAACGCGAGGCCCTGCGGCAGCTTTCGGCGACCGGCCGAGACGGGCGTTCGTCGTGTCCGCGCGGACCCTGGCCGTCGCGCCGCGATATTGCACCAAAAACGGCCGGTCATCGCGAAACCTACGATGACCGGCCGTTTTCCAGTGGTTTTAACCATGATCAACCCGAACCACCCCACGGCCTATGAGCCACAATTGCTGTCTGGCACTAGAGAACCCGCCCTCACACCCACCGTGGTAGCCGAAATCGACCTCGAACCGCCCCAACAAGCTTCGACATCATGGCTCAGCTCACCGGAATCCGCCCCTCCGGGCTCCCAGCCTCCGGTGTGCCTATGATTCGAACCGGGGAACGGGCAAAGGGGAGGGTGTGAATGCGTCGAGCAATGCTGGGTGTACTCGTGGCGGCGGTGGTCCTGGCGAGTGGATGCGGGGGACGGGTCACCGGGGAGGCGACCGCGCCACGAGCATTCGATCCATGCACGTTGATCGACGTCGGCAAGCTGCAGTCCGACGGGGTCATCAAGGGCGATTTCGGCCTGAGTCGTGATGTCGACCCGGTGGACGGCCGCAGCGACTGGTGTCACGGCGGCGTCCGGGGCGTATCGCCGGTATCGGTGGGAGTCGTGGTTGGTCATCCGTTCTCCAGTCTCGACGCGCTGGTCCCGAGTAAGCGCCACCAGGTTTCGGTGGGATCGGACAAGGGCGTCATCGGGACGACCGAGATCAGCGGCACGAGCACCCTGGCCGTCAAGCACGGCGACGTCCAATTGCTGGTGACCAATTCGGGATTGGGTGATCTGCTGGGCAAGCCGCTCGACGAAGCCGGACTGGCGGCGGTGGCGCAGGACATGATCGGCAAACTGCCGCAATCGATTCCGGACGCCCCACGCGACGTTCCCCCACTGTGTGATCGGATTCAGGGCATTCGGCCGCTCATCGGTGCTGTGAGCTTGGCGCGCGGCCGGGCCACCGACGCCATGACCTCCTGCGACTTCGTCAGCGACAGCAAACACCTGCTGATGACCGTCACGTTCACGAAGACCAATGTCGCATCGGCGAGCGACTTCAAAACCGACAACAGCTCGGCCCGGCTGACCCTCATACCGACCCCATTGTTCCCCGGCACCATCTCGCGCGGGCATCGCGACGGCATGGGCCTCAATGTCGAGACCCTCGTTGACGACCGCGTCCTCGTCTCCACCTACTACACGCCGCTACGCTACGGCGGCGACAAATACGGGACGGTCACGCCGGGTAAGAGTATCGGTCCCGACGACCGCACCCTCATCTCCTCAGCAATCGACCTGGCGCGCACCCTGAAGTGAGGGGATCGCTGGGTCTCGGTCGTTTTCTACACCACCCCGTCATCTCGGTCTTCCAGACCGCCATCCACCGCGCCCCCACCTCATGTACAGCGCGAAACTTATGGCGGGCAAGACTTTCGTCCCATCATCCGCAACACCCACTCCATGACAGCCGATTCAAGGGGCAACGCGCTGCGGAATCGGCCACGAGGACTCATCGGCGCGCTGATTCCACCGCTGCAGACAGGCCCTCCCCGCCCCGAGGGCCGAGGTGTGGCGCGAGCTTGAGGAGACGCTCGGCGAAGTCGAATCCGCCCGCGCCGCTGTGACTTCCGCCCGATCCAACCACAACACCGCGGTCCACGATCGCGCCGATCTCGACAACCGCATCGAAACCACGATGCACCCAAATCACATGCAGCACATGCGAGTTGTGAGTTGCCCTTCGACTGCCGAGCAACTGAGTACGTCCCAGCTTTGTCATGTTCGGCTCCGCCATGGCGGTCGCCGAATCAGTCGAGACTCCCAGCGACATTGCTCGACGCAGCCCGAGCTCATGTCAAACGCGAGCGAGAACGCAACGTAACGCAAATGTTCAGTGAACCTGGCCTATCAGTCGGCGGCGATACGGGACTTGCCGCGGAGTTGGTTGTCGTAATACTCCTCGTCCCACGCCTCGCCGTGGGCTGTGGACGAGGGCGCGTCGAGGGTTCGAGCCAGAGCATCATGGACGGTATCGCGGGCAGTTCGGACCTCGTCGCGATCGGCGATCGCATCGAGCTCGGCGCGGATGTCTTCCTGCGCACTGGCATGTGCCTGTTCGATCAGCTCGACGAGGTCCGCCATGAGTCGATGGGTGTGGGTGTCGATACCCGCGACGTGCCATTCACGGATGCCGCCGTCGGCGCTGACGGCCACTGTGATTCGGCCATCGGCTGAGGTCGCGGTAGTGGTGTGGGTCCGGATCGCTGCTTGCAGGCGTTCGGCGTCTTCGGCGACCGCGTCCAGTAATGATCTGTGACGCGAGGAAGTGTGATCAGCCATGTTATGAGGCCCCCTGCTCGCTGGTCTCGGCTGCCGACCTCATCGCGAGGGCGCAGCGGTTGGTGTCTGGCGCTGTAAAGTACGCGCAACTAAGTTTGTAGCATCACGTGCACCGATCGTTCGGTGTCGGCAACAAGGGGGTCTGGGGAATGGGTGGGCGACTACAGGTCAATCCGGAGGACGTGCGCGCTTTGGCTTCCGGATTCAAGGATGCGTCAACCACGCTCGGCGGCATGACCGATCACGATTCAGCCGACCAGATCACAGCGGGTCTGGGTGACACGGCCGTCGGTGGTGCATGCACCGCGGTAGCCTCCGCAATCGGCGGGGCGTTCACCGCCGTCTCCGGCTACTACGACGCATTGCATACACACGCCCACAACGGTGCCAACACCTACGACGCGACCGAGGACGTCTCGGTTGCCAAGTTCACCAACCTGGGTGACGCGGTCTGATGGGTACGCCGACCATCCCGCAGGTGAAGGCGTGGGATCCCGATGTACTCAACACTCAGGGCGGGGAGTGGGAGCAGAAGGCCAAGACCCTCGGCGACACCCTAGACACGGCGGCCCGCTCGGTCGACGGCTCGCATCACTACTGGATTGGTGACGCCGGAGACTCGATGCGCGACCGGCATGACGAAATCCACGGTGACGCAAAGACCGTCAAGACTGCGCTGGAGAACGGTGCGACCGCGGCGCGCAACGGAGCCACTGCCATCCAGAACGCCAAGACGACGTTGCTGAACAAGGTTTCCGACGCTGAATCGTCGGGTTTCACCGTCAGCGACACCGGTGAGGTGAAGATCAGCACCGGCATGATGATGATCCTCCAGTACGCCCGTGACGACAAAGCCACATTGCAAGCTGGCCTGGAGCACCGAGCCGAGGAGTACCAGAAGGCGATTCAGGCCGCGCTCACCGATTGCGGCACCGCCGACGACGATGCGATGACCGCAGTCAACAACGCCTTCGCGAATCTGACCACCACCCAGATCCAACAGCCGACTACCGCTGAACTCGACCAATTGACCGCCGATCAAGCCCGCAAGGACCTGCAGGCGGTGAAGGACGGCACCGCCGATGACGCGACCCTGGCGCGGATCCGGATGGCCACCACGCTGTCGGACTACGACAAGCAAGAACTAAACAATGGCGACACCGTCGGCCTCCCCCAATACCCCTACCTGCAGGCGTTCACCCAGGGCATGAACGACATGTCCGGCGAGGAAATCGACAAGCTGGGCAGCAAGCTCAAAGGCAACGGGCCCAATCAGGTGAAAGATGCGATTTCCAACGATTTCCGCATTATCTCCGACCCCCAGGTCCACAGCGTCGACGGTAAGAACACTGGCGGCATGAAGCAACTGCCCGACAGCGTTCAGAAAGCATTGACCGATAACCCGGTCAAATCGATTCCGTTCGGGTCTCACGAGGTCGAACACTTGGACGATCTGAAGGCAGTCGGCGACCTCATGTCTCACGGCGACAAGTCGATTCAAGGTTCCGATATCAACCGCGGCATGATCAAGCAGGGTGCCGAACTCGCCGGTGCGGCGACTCCGGACGCGTTCTTCAGTATCGGCAACGAAAACGTCGGAATACTGGCTAACAGTTTGCTGGACAACGCATCCGGTGACCACACCGCTGTCCACGACGCCATCGTGGCCGACCCCAACAGCTCCAACCCCGATGCCCGCGCCGCTGCTACCCGAATGAACGTCACCTGCGACGGCGGCAAGTACTTCGGCAGCCAGCATGTACTCGACGTCCTCGAACACCCGTGGGCGAAAGACCAGCACGGGGCCGAGAACATGTTCAAATGGATCGGCGACGACGCCTCCCAGCCAAAGGGCAGCTTCCTCAACAACCAGGCCGGGGAAACCGCCTACAGCCTCGCGTCGATCCTCGGCGACTCCCACAACCAGGCGGCCCTCAACAGTCCCGACAACCCCCTCGGGGCCTACAACCCGGCACTCACCCAAACTCTCGCCAACAGCATGTCGCCCTACCTGGGCAACTTCGCCGGAGTGACGGACGCCAATCTGCTCAACAGCGTCCCGATCGACTCCACCGGTCATCCGCTGGACCTGCCGACAATCGGCGACCATAACCAGCTGAGCAACATGTTCGCCGTACTCGACTCCGACCCGACGGCCGCGCAAACCATCAATAGCGCCGGAATGCAATGGCACGACGCGCTCGATTACGCAGCCGGTTTGAATCCTGACAAGGCCGTGAGCCTTCTGGGTGATGCCAATGGCCTGCAGACTGCTATGAACGCCGGGTTGACCACAGATATCAACGCGCACGCGGCCGAGCGCGCCTACCAAGCTGCGGTGAATTACGGCAACAAGGGTGTCCTCGCAGACGGCGTCACCAGTGTCGTGCAGACCGCCGCAGCCATTACTGGGAGCTCGATCCCCGGCGCTCCGATCGCCGCCCCTGCCGCTGCCGCGGTCGTCGGCGGTATCGCCGCCACGGTCGACTCATATATCAAAGCCGACGTCATACCCAACCCAGCCGATCCCGCCCACCCCCTGCCCGACGACAAGGTCTCTACCGCGCTCAACTCCATCAAGGACACGATTACACCGGACGCCACCCGGGACCAGTACCTCCAGACCCTGGGCTACGTTGAGCACGATCCTTCGGCTGCCCAGTACTTCGATCAGGCAGGCAAAGGATCTCTGCTGGACTGGAACAACATTGCCACCAAGGATGGTTCCGGGTTGAACGCATGGGAGGATGCCTATGCGAAGTTCGCCCACCATACGAACGACGAACTCGACAGCGACTTGTTCCCCGCGCCCTCTCGGGCCTCAATTGTGGAATCCGACATCGCGCCGCGCAGCGGACTGCAACCGCCGGGAGGCTCGAAATGAAGCTAATCGGAGCTATTTTCGCGATGGCTGTCATGCTCTGCACGGGATGCGGTAGCCACAGTGAGCAGCGATCGGCGCCGACCACCACCTCACCGACTCAGCAGACCGATCCGATCCACGAGATCTACCTCCAGGTGCAGGAATACGTTCAACAGCACCCGGAAGCAGCTCACTACTTCGACGCTCGCCCTGGGGACGCTTACCAAGGGCCGAACCTGGTAGCAGATTGGTCCAACATGTGCGACCCCACTGGAGTAGCACTCAACGCCTGGTATGACGACTACGCCAGGTTCGAGTGGGCCGCCAACAAGGAGCTGGGAAGCGACAAGTTCGGCCCGCTACCTCCCGGGGGAGCAGTTGCCCTGGAGACTATGCAGTGTCACAACTTCAAGTGACTATCTGCGCCCGGTGATGCTTCGCGGTCGACGATATCGCGCCACGAAGCGCGCAAAGTCCGCCGAGGAGCAGGGCGGGGTGGATAGTGCCGCCGCCCCACGCGGCGGCACTCACATACTCTTGTTCCCTCGGCATCTCCGAAGACCAACGGGCCAAGACCATCTCGTCCCAGCGAACGCGCTGACATGCAGGCTGTCAGAGATTGCCATCGACAGAGCCGCTGCATCGTCATCAAGATCATGAACGAGCGATTGCGGCGACCACGAGTCGATAGCCCCGGCGGAGTCTGCGAAAACCGCAGATAACGGACATGTCTGCAATCAACAACGAATTGTGGCCCGCTTCCAGTGAATGAGACCACTCGGCATTAGGACCCTGTTGGCCCTGACAAGGACTGGAAAGGACTGTTCTCCGATCTTGAGCACGGCGGCACCATGCGCGAATGGATCTACCGCCGCAACTTCGACACCACAGCGTCACGATCGGCCGAGAAGGCTTCCGCCCCAGCGAAGTTCGGCACGAGATGCCGCAGGCCGCGATGCGCTACGAGGGATACTCCGCGACAATACGATCGAGTAGGGCCGCGGCGGAGGCAGTTTCGATGGCGCACAGGCGTCGGAAGAGTGGCAGCGCTTCGGTCAGGGCAGCACGTGCACGGTCACGGTTGCCGAGTGAGACCTGGCATTGTGCCCTTCCGTAGAGGGCTCGTGCGAGCTCGAGGGGCGAGCCGATGCGCCTGGCCAACTCGACGGCCTCGTCATAGCTCGACAGCGCTCGCTCATTGTCACCGAGGGATTCGGCGTGGGCGGCGATTCTAGTGAGCGTTTCGGCTTCTCCCGTGCGGTGTTGGATGGCGCGGCAAGCCCGCAATGCGCGGTGCAGCAATTCAGTCGCACTTTCGTGATCGCCTTCGCAGTGCCTGACCCAGCCCAAATACGCATCGGCTTCGGCGTCTCCGGTCCGGTTACCGATGGCTTCATAGATCTTCTGAGCTTCCCCGATCAACTCCACGGCAGTGGCACAGTCACCGAGATGACAATGTGCCAAACCCAGATTGTTCAACGCGGAGGCCACCCCGGATCGATTGCCAAGTTGTTCATAGAGCTCCTTCGCCTCCTCGAGCAGTTGCATGGCATCGAGGTACTCACCTGCCACCATAAGGAACGAGCTTTGGTGGCTGAGGAGGAAGGCTTGCCCGGAGCGGTTGCCGATGCTGCGGTACAGCTGGATGGCTCGCCCGATGTGTTCGGAGATCGCGAAGTATTCGCCGGTCAGATGCCAATTCCACAATCGGATGATGATCGCGAACGCCTCGTCTGATCGACGCCGCAATCGATGGTAGATCGCCTCGGCGGCAAGAACTTGTTCGATGGAATCCCCATGCCGCCGCTCCAGACACCAGATCCAGCCGAGATTCATCCGGGCTGCTGCCTCACCCGACTCATGACGGTGGGCGACGTGGATGGCCAACGCCTGTCCCACATTCTCGCTGGCCGCTCGATAATCGCCGGTCAGATGGTACGTCCATCCCAGAGCATTGAGCACGAACCCCTCCCCTGTCGGGTCCCCGATTGACCGAATGACATCGAGAGCCTGTGACAACGCGTCGATGGCGGCCGGATACTGACCCGCCAGAAATCGTGTCCTACCCAGACATTGCAGCATCAGAGCCTTCACCGCAGGTTCGACCTGCGGTTGATCGGCGATCTGCTGCTCCAACAGCTCGGCCGCGAGCAGATATCCATCGGCCAAATACCCCAGGGGTGCAAGATCTTTGAGCGCGAGCGTCTGAGCGTCCGTGTCGTTCATGGTGTGCCGGGCAACGCTCGCTCGCTGGCTGTAGGCGATACCGACCTGCCAGGGGCCGTGCAGTCGCAACTCCTCAGTGAGCGCGCCGACCAGTTCGAAAACGCAGGCCAGCAGATTCCTCGAGGCGGCATAGGTGAGGCATGCCAACAGATTTCGCCGCTCGGATCGCATCCATGCCAGGGCAGCCACGTCTGTCGAGGGCACCTCCGGATACCCACCGAGGTCCTGACTCAGATTCGGTGTGGATGGCGCGGGCCGTGCGGCCCGGCGCGACGCCTGGACGTAGTAATCGAAGAGACGCTCGCGGGCAGCGTCATTGTCCCCCGCCGGATCCTCCTCGGCCAACGCGCGGGCGAATTCACGCACCAAATCGTGGAATCGGTAGCGGCCCGCTGCGATCTCCTCGAGGAGGTGGTCGATATATAGGGCGTCGAGATGCTGCCGTGCCTCCGCAACCGGCACCGCAGCGAGGGCGGCTGCGGCGTAGACGTCCAGATCAGGACCGGGGTGGAGCGCCAACCGCCGAAACATGAT
>NZ_JBSGBY010000124.1:0-16454 GCF_053601505.1 Nocardia sp. NPDC004722 | reverse complement strand
GGCCCTGCTGGATCGCGCCGAGACCAGCGCCACCGTGCCCCTGCTGGTGCCGAGACGCTCGCGCGCAAGGTGATGAACCAGATCATGCTCACCGCGCATCAACCCGGCACCGGGCGTGACGACCGGGTCGGCGCGGGCATGATCGATCCGGTCGCCGCACTCAGCACGTACTTTCCCGACGACGTGCTGACCGCGGAGACGCCGAAGCTGCAAAGCCAGGCCGGGGCCGGTAAGCCGCAAGCCTTCCCCACCCCCGAAAAGCCCACCGGCCCACCGCGTCTGCCGCGCCTCGTCGCCACCGCCGGGTCCATCGTCTGCCTGTCCGCGCTGGGAATCGGTCTCGCCATCTCGATTCCGTTCCGCCGCCGCCGAAGCGACGACGAGCTACCCGACCTCGATTCTTAACGACCGGAGAGATATCAATGGCTACCGAAGGTTTCGTGCGTCGGCCCCGCATCGCGCCACCGCGCGCACCGGGCGGTGAGATGGCGCTGACCGCGCCACCGGAGATCCCGCGCCCGGTGGCCGCGCCGCTGATGGCCAAGCTGATGCCCGTCGTCATGGTGGTCGCCATGATCGGCATGCTCGCCATGATGAGCTTGATGGGCCGCTCCATGCTGTCCAACCCGTACATGATGATGATGCCGATGATGATGATCATGTCGATGGCCGGCATGCTCATGGGTCAGCGCGGCAGCAGCAAGAGCTCCGCGGAACTGAACGAGGAACGCAAGGACTACTTCCGCTACCTCGACCAGACGCGGCGTGAGGTGCGGCGCACCGGGCAGAAGCAGCTCGAGACGCTGGTCTGGAGTCATCCGGAACCGGCCGACCTGCCCTCCATCGTGGGCACCCGGCGCATGTGGGAGCGCCGCCCCAACGACCCGGACTTCGGACACGTGCGCGTCGGCATCGGCACGCACCGGCTCGCGGCCAAGCTGGCGCGGCCGGAGACCGGTCCGCTCGAGGACCTGGAACCCGTCTCCACCGTGGCGTTGCGTCGTTTCGTGCGAACGCATTCCGTGGTGCACCACCTGCCGACCGCGGTGTCGCTGCGCGCCTTCCCCGCCATCAATATCGAGGGGCCGTCCGAGGACACCCGCGGGCTGGTGTGGTCGATGCTGTTGGAGCTCACCGCGTTCCACGGACCCGACCATGTCGGCGTCGCCATCGTCACCGCCGAACCCGACTGCGAGGCATGGTCGTGGGCGAAATGGCTGCCGCACGTGCAGCACGCCAGCGAGCGTGACGGGATGGGCGCGGCCCGCATGATCTACGGCTCGCTCGGCGAGCTGGAGACGGCGCTCGCCGACGACCTGCTCGAGCGCGGACGGTTCATGCGCAATCCGCAGCCGACCGCCGGACGCATGCACCTGGTCGTCATCATCGACGACGGATACGTCAGCGGCAGTGAGCGTTTGATCAGCGAATCCGGTCTCGACGCGGTCACCGTCATCGACCTGAGCTCCGCCGAGAACAGCCTCGCCGCGCGGCGCGGACTACAGCTCGTCGCCGCCGGGGGCGAGGTGTTCGCCAAGAGCGCCGCCGGTTCCGAGAAATTCGCCAATGCCGACAGCGTGACCCTCGCCGAGGCGGAAGCCTTCGCGCGCAGCCTGGCCCGCTTCCGCATCGCCACCGCGGCGCAGATCGTCAGCCTCGGCGACAACACCTCCGCCGCCGACCCCGGTCTGATGGCCCTGCTCAAGATTCCGGACGCCGCCCAGATCGACCCGGCCAAGGTGTGGCGGCCCCGCGCCGGGCGCGAACGCCTGCGCGTGCCCATCGGCATCACCCCCGACGGGACGCCCGTCGAGATCGACATCAAGGAGTCCGCCGAGAACGGCATGGGCCCGCACGGCCTGTGCATCGGCGCGACCGGCTCGGGTAAGTCGGAATTCCTTCGCACACTGATCCTTTCGATGGTGGCCACGCACTCGCCCGATCAGCTCAACCTGATCCTGGTCGACTTCAAGGGTGGCGCGACCTTCCTCGGCATGGATCCGCTGCCGCACGTCGCGGCGGTCATCACCAACCTCGAAGAGGAACTCGAGCTCGTCGACCGTATGCGCGACGCGCTCGCCGGTGAGATGAACCGGCGGCAGGAACTGCTGCGCTCCGCGGGCAACTTCGCCAATGTCGTCGAGTACGAGAAGGCCCGTGCGGCCGGAGTGCCGCTCGACCCGCTGCCCGCGCTGTTCGTCGTCATCGACGAGTTCTCCGAATTGCTCTCGCAGAAGCCGGACTTCGCGGACCTGTTCGTCATGATCGGCCGACTGGGCCGATCCCTGCACGTGCACCTGCTGCTCGCCTCGCAGCGACTCGAAGAGAACAAGATGCGCGGCCTGGACTCGCACCTGTCCTACCGCATCGGTCTGCGCACCTTCTCCGCCAACGAATCCCGCGCGGTGCTCGGCATCACCGACGCCTACCATCTGCCGGGCGTGCCCGGTTCGGGTTACCTCAAGAGCGACGCGTCGGATCCGCTGCGGTTCAACGCGACCTATGTCTCGGGTCCGTACGTCGCGCCTCGCACGGCCCGGCAGGCCGCCGACGGCTCGACGGTCGTCGAAGCGCCGCCGCGCGAATTCACCGCCGCCGCAGTGGAAATCCTCGAGCAGCCCGAGCCGGAGAACCCGCTCGATCCGCTCGACCTGCTGCCGCCCCCGCCGCCGTCCGGTGACGAGGGGCTGCCCGACAGCCTGCTGCAGACGGTCGTCAAGCGCCTGACCGGTCACGGCCGCCCGGCGCACGAGGTGTGGCTGCCGCCGCTCGCGGAATCGCCGACCGTCGACATGCTGCTGCCGGATCCGGACTGGCGGTCGTCGGTCAACCGGCACGGGCAGCTGTGGATGCCGATCGGCATCATCGACAAGCCGTACGAGCAGCGCCGCGACGTGCTCACCATCAATCTCGCGGGCGCACAAGGCAATGTCGCCGTGGTCGGCGGCCCGCAGTCGGGCAAGTCGACGGCGCTGCGAACCATCATCATGTCCGCGGCCGCCACGCACACGCCCGAACAGGTGCAGTTCTACTGCCTCGACTTCGGTGGCGGCTCGATGGCGGGTCTGGTCGGCCTGCCGCACGTCGGCTCGGTCGCGGGCAAGATCGACTCCGATCGCGTGCGCCGCACCATCGCCGAGCTCACCACCCTGCTGCGGGAACGCGAGGAGCGGTTCGCCGCGCAGGGCATCGAATCCATGGCCGAGTTCCGTCGGCTGCGGGCCGCGGACCCGGCCGAGCAGACGGCCACGGGGGTGCAGACCGCCGCGGGCGTGCAGGCCGACCCCTTCGGGGACGTGTTCCTGGTGATCGACGGGTACGGCGCGTTCCGGCAGGAGTTCGACCTGCTCGAGCAGACCGTCATGAACCTTGCGGTGCAAGGTCTTTCGTACGGCGTGCACGTCGTCATGTCGCTCAACCGCTGGGCCGAGGCGCGCCCCGCGCTCAAGGATCAGATCGGCACCCGTGTCGAATTGCGGCTCGGTGATCCGATGGACTCCGATCTGGGTCGCAAGTTCGCGGCGCTGGTGCCCATGGGGCGTCCGGGCCGCGGCATGACCGCCGACGGCCTGCACATGCTGACGGCGCTGCCGCGGGTGGACGGCAACCCGGATCCGTCGAGCCTGGGAACCGGTGTGGCGCAGGCGGTCTCGGCCATCGCCCAGTTCACGCCCGGCCGCCCCGCACCGGTGGTGCGGATGCTGCCCGAACGACTGCCGCGCGCGGAGCTGCTGCGCATGGACGGCGACTGGCCCGCCCTGGTGGACCGCGCCCAGCCCTGCTTGAGTTTCCCCCTCGGCATCAACGAATCCGACCTGGCCCCGGTCCATCTGGATCTGGCCGCCAGCCAGCATTTCGTGATCATCGGCGACTCCGAGTGCGGCAAGACCACGTTGCTGCGCTCGCTGGTCGAATCCATCTGCGCCGCGAACACTCCCGACCAGGCCCGCATCATCATGGGCGACTACCGCCGCACCATGCTCGGCATCGTGCCGCCGGGCTACCTCGCCGGGTACGGCACCACCGCGCCCCAGTTCACCCAGAACATGGCCGATCTCGCCGCCTACGTCACCAAGCGCATGCCCGGCCCCGACGTCACCCCGCAGCAGCTCAAGGACCGCTCCTGGTGGAGCGGCCCGGAGCTCTACGTCATCGTCGACGACTACGACCTGGTCGCCAATGCCAGCGGCAACCCGCTGCACGCCCTCGTCGACCACCTCGCGCACGCCCGCGACCTCGGCTTCCACGTCATCCTGGCCCGCCGCTCCGGCGGCGCGGGCCGCGCCATGTACGAGGCCACCTTCAACCGCCTCAAGGAACTCAACTCCGCCGCCCTGATCATGAGCTGCAGCCGCGATGAGGGCGTGCTGTTCGGCAACACGCGCCCCTCCCCACAACCCCCGGGCCGCGGCACCTACGTCACCCGCGCGGGCGAGGGCCTGATCCAAACCGGCTGGCTGCCGCCGTCGGAATAGCCCGAAACGTGAGCGGGCCCCGGCGAAGTGCCGGGGCCCGCTCGCTATGAAACTCCGGGGATCTCCGTCAGAACAGGCCGGCGAGGGCGGTGTCCTTCATCTGGAGTTCGGCGTTGCCGGTGTGGACCAGTTGGGCCGCGCCGTTCAGCGTGGTGTTGAGCTGGATGGTGTGCTGGTTCCACATGCGCTGGAGGTCGGCAAACGCGTCGTTGGCGTCACCCTTCCAGTTGTTCTGGACGAACTCCTCGACGCTGCGGTGGAACGCCTCGAGCTGGTCGCGGATGCCCTCCGCGCGCTTGATGATCGACATCGCGCCGTCGGCGACGCCCTCGAAGTGGGCGGAGATGATCTGGCCGTCTGCTGCTGCCATGGTGAATTCCTTTGCCAAAAGTCCGAAAAGGGGGAGGCCGGGGTCGGTCAGACGGCCGGGAGGTCGAGGCTGGACATCTGCGCGTTGACCTTGGCCTTGTAATCCTGGTCGTGGTCCTCGTAATTGGAGCCGACCTTGATCAGCGTCTCGGCGGTGTGCATCAGCTTGTCGTTGAGCTTGTCGGCCTGGTAGTAGTAGCGCTGCATGAACGCGTTGAACGCGTCCGCGGCGCCGCCCTTCCAATTGGAGCCGGCCACCATATTTTCCTCATCGCGCTTGAGATCGGCGATGGTGTGCATCAGCATCTCGTGCGTCTTCTGGAATTCCTGGGCCTTGGCCTGGATGAGGTCATTACTGGCTTCGAATGCACCGGCCACGGTGCCTCCTTTCGATTCGCGGGCGGACGGACCTGTTCGCAGTGTTAGACGTAGGTCACGGCCCGGCGGTTCCACCCCTGTTACAGCTATTCGTCAGCACACTATCCAAGGATCGGTAGCGCTGACCAGTGCTGACGGCAAACGGGTGACAACCTCCACTCGAGAGGAAGCTCACAAACGGTTCACCAGGTGCTGTTCGCCAACAATGCGTACTGGGCGTCCGCTCGCTGATGGACGTCGGCCAGCTGATCGGATTCGACCAGGGCCGTGTACTGGCGATAGCTGACGACGCATCGGAAGCGCTTGGCGCCGGAGCTCTGATTCGCCGCCGCGGCCTCGCCGCATTTCGCATCCGGAATTCCGGGCGGTTCGTCCGCGACGCCGGAATAGCCATGGTCGAGAATGGCGGCGGCGAGCGCCCGTGAGCGATCGATACCCGTGGTGCGGAACAGCATGCTGCTGCCCGAATAACTCATCCCGGAGGTGGAGAAACGGTCGACCTGGTTGTCCCCGAGCAGTTTCCGCCAGAAAGTCTGATCGGTCACCCGATGCAGGAATCCGCGGGGCTCGGCGACCGCCTGACTGAGAAATTCCGGTTGCGGAAGATCGTCGGGATTGAGGGTGCGCCGCAGCATGGCGTCGGGGTCGTACGGAAGCCGCAGTACGCCTTCACGATCCAGGGCGGGCAGCGAATCCAGCAACGGCAATTGCGCGTCATAGGTCTTCTGCGCGAGCGCCTGCAATTGCGATAGATCCGGGTCTTTCACGCCGACGAACAAATTCACGACGTAGCTGCCGTGCGCCAGGGTCGACCCGATATTGGCCACGCCGGGCCGCCAATGCGAGTGCGCGTCAGGATATTTCGGCAACGCCACGTGCTGGTTTACATCGGCGGCTACGGCGAAATCGGCGTCCTCCAGCTCACCCGCGGCCTTCGACGCGGCCGCGGCGTCGGGGAACTGCATGACGGTCACCGTGGTGAAGGCGCTGTCGTCGGGCGTCTTGCCCGTCTTGTCAGGCTGTTTGTCGCTGTGCCCCACCGAGATTCCGAACATCATCTTGTTGGAGTCGAGCACCGGGATGGTGACCTTGGCCAGCGCCGTGGTCGCCTTGTCGGAATCGACGAACGGCACCACACCGGTGCCGTACCCGAAGGCCGGGTCGATCTCGTACCCGTTGACCACGTGATTCGCCAGCCGCTGCACGGCCAGGGCGAACCCGTCGCTCATGGTCGGGCTGTAGATGTGACGCAGTTCCAGCGGATCGGTGGCGTACTTGCCGACATCCAGTCCCCGGACATCGATTTCGCCCGGCCGGGCCGAACCCTCGACCTTGGACCCGCACCCCGCGACCGCCACCGCGGTGATCAGCAGCAGCACGGATGCTCGAAAGCGTTGCGAAAGCATGATTCTCGATCCTCCTATTCGTGCGCGTTGACCAGGCGGGCGTATTGGGCCGAGATGCGCTGCTGGGCGTCGAGCAGCTGATTGGCCGACACCTCGGCCGCGAACCGGCCGTGCGTGACGAAGCAGTAGTAGGAGATCGTGAACTTCTGCGGTCCGGTGTACTTGCGGCACAACGCGTTCGGCAGGCCCTGGGGTGAGTCCGCGGGCCGGTAGGTGCGCGAGATCCGACTGTGCGCGGCGACGACGGCGGCGGCCCCGGCCGCGTCGCGGGCGCGGAAGACCTCGCCGCCGTTGAACGCCACCCGGTCGACCCCCGCCTTGTCGAAGAGGGCGGCGTCGTCGTCACCGGGGAACAGCTGCCTCGCGCCGTGCCCGTCGTACACCCCGGGAATGCCGCGCTCGGACTGGTCGTCGCTCACCGTCGGCAGCGCGCGCCCCAGCACGCCGTCCAGGTCGACGGGTTGTTCGGTCAGCTGGTCGGCGGTGGGGGCCTGATATTTCGCCAAAGCCGGGGGGATGACGTCGAGTGCGCGTTTGACGCGGTCGGTGAGTTTTCCGGGATCGCTGACGCCGGTCTCGGCCATCACGTTGTCCCAGATATAGGTGAGGATGACGTATCGGCCGGTGGCGTACCAGGATCGGATCGTGCCGTTGAAATCGAGGTTGGTGTCGAGGTAGGCGAACGCGTCCGGGTGGCCGTCGATGCCGACGCGCTGGCTGCCGGGACTCGCGTCGAGATCGGTCTGTCCCAGCGCCGGCGCCGCCGCGCGCGCCGACTGCTCATCGGTGAACAGCAGCACCAGGTTCTCGAACTGATAGGCCAGACCCGCCGTCGGATCGGAATTGGCGGTGGTCACGAAGCCCGAGAGGAACCCGGGCGCGGCGGCGGTGAAGGCCGACCCGGGAGCCGTGGTGCGCAACTTGACCGCACCCGAACCGAAGTCGATGAACGGCCGGACCGCACCGCTCATCGCGGGCGGCGCGTACTTGGCCTCCGGAATGATCTCCGACGGCAGCGGCAGGTAGTTCGCGAGCCGCTCGGCGGCCACGGCCTTGCCCAGATCGGTATTGCCCGCCTTGTCGTAGACCTTGGGCTGGGTCGGGAAGTTTCCGGTGTCCAGTTTGGACAGGTCGATGACCGGTTCGGCCGGGGCCGAATCGGTTCCGGCACCGGAGCCGCAGGCCGTGGTCAACGCCACGGCCAGCAGTGTCGCGGCGGCCAGCGCCACCCGTTTCATCGCGCCCATGCTTCCCCTCCCGTGAGCAAACCGCCGGGCAACCCGCCCGGCCGCACCCTACTTGATCCGGTTGTGCAGAACCGGGACCAACTTGGTGAGCAGGGTCTGTGACGAGGCCGGGCTCCAGCCGCGCACCGCGGCCACCGCGGACGGATCGTCGAGCGGGATCACGATGGCGCGCGAGCTGGTGATCTCGCTGGGCAGGCCGAGAAGTCCACCGCCCCCGGCCTTCTCGTCGCTGCGCACGGCGACGATGTAGGAATCGTCGGGCACCTTGAGCGATCCCCAGCCGGTGGCGGCCCGGGGCGAGGTCTCGCCGTCGGCGGGCTGGTACTGGCTGTTGTAGACGAAGCCGAGGCTCTCGAGGAACTTCGCCTGATCCGAACCGGCCAGGTAGATGCTGTATTTGGTGTCGAACTGCGCGCCGGTCACGTCGACCATGGTGACGATCTTGCCCTGGAAGGCGGGATTGTCCTTGCGGGCCTGGTCCAGCGGGCTCAGGTTCGCGTTCACCGAGGTGGCGGGGGAGCCGCTGGAAGCCACTGCCGCGCTGTCGCTTCCGCCGCCGCTGGCCACGATGCCGATGCCCACGGCGATCGCCACCGCCACCGCCGCGGCACCGAGGCCGAGGTAGAGCCGGTTGCGACTGCGCGGCGGCCGTCCCGTCTCGGTGGGTTCGGCCGCGGAAACCGATATCCCGGTGCGGGTTTCACCGCCAGGCCGGAACATGCCGGGCGGGGCCACCTGGATCGGGTAGGTGGGTGAGGTGGTGGTGGACACCGGCATGTAGCCGGGCACCAGCGCCCCGGCCGCGGCCTCGGCGAAATCACGGCAGGAGTTGTAGCGCTCGGCCGGATTCTTGGCCATCACCCGCGCGAACACCTGGTCCAGCGCCGCCGGGAGATGCGGGTTGACATCGGTGGCGCGCGGCGGCGGCTCGTGCAGATGGCCCATCATGACCAGCGCCGGTTGCGTTGCGGGATAAGGGTTCCGGCCGGTCAGCAGCTTGAAGAAGGCGCAGCCGAGGCTGTAGATATCGGCGCGGTGATCCAGCGGCTGCCCGGCCAGCTGCTCCGGCGGCGCGTAGGCGATGGTGGCGACGAAGCTGCCGGTCTGGGTGAGCTCGACGGTGTCCTCGGCCGACTTGGCGACCCCGAAGTCGGCGAGCAGGGCGCGCTCCTCCTCGCCGTCGGCGCTGGAGAGCAGGAAGTTGGCGGGCTTCACATCCCGGTGCAGCAGGCCGCGGCGGTGCGCGTAGTCCAGGCCGCGCCCGATCTGGGTGACGATCGACAGCGCGCGCAGCGGCGGCATGGCCGTCGGATCGCGTTTGAGCTCCGCCGAGGCGTCGGTGCCCTCGACGTACTGCATGGCGATCCAGAGCTGCCCGTTCTCCTCACCGCGATTGTGGACGGCGACGATGTTCGGGTGGTCCATCCCGGCAACCACATTCGCCTCGCGCTCGAAGCGGCCCCGGAACTCCTCATTGGTGGTCAAGTCGACCGAGAGCACCTTGAGCGCGTCCATACGCGGCAACTGCGGATGTTTCGCGAGATAGACGGTGCCCATTCCCCCCGAGCCCAGCACACGCACGATCCGGTAGCCGCCGACGATGGTGCCGGGACTCATCGCCATGAAAAAGCTCCCCTGGATGTATCGGTGACCTGCCGTGCAAGCCGCAGCATACTGGACCGCCCGGTCCACGGCGGCGCGCGCCGAACGGGCCCACGTAACCTGGTTGCGTGCTGAACATCCCGAGCCGCGTAGTCCCCGGGGGCCGGTTCCTGTGATGGATCGGCAGGTCGAGGTGGTCGCGGGCGACCATGTGCTGAGCCGGGTGGCGGGCGCGGTCATCCTGGTCGCGCATCGGGAACGCGGCCCGCTCACTCCCGAATCGCGGGCCGTGATCGCGGCGCGGGCGCTGGGCGACCTGGTCGCGGACGCCACCGAACTGTCCCCCGAGGGACCGGGACGGCTGGTGGCCCGGCAGGCCACCCGCTGGCTCATGAAGGAGGCCGAGCGGATCTCGCCCGGCGAGCCCATCGAATTCGGCATCCTGTGCGGCGCGGACACCGGCGGCGTCGCGATCTTCCTGCACGGCTCGGTCACCGCGGTGCTGGCCGGGACCGCCGTCGAGTACTACCGCGGCAGCGACGCCGCCTTCACCGTGGATCGGGTGGCCGCGCCGCCGAGTCGGGCGGTGGCGCTGTTCATCGACGAGAACCGGCGGCGGCCGCCCGAGCTGCCCGAGCGTGGAATCGGTTCGCTCATCGAGGGACTCGCGCCCGCCTCGGGCGCCGTGGTCTGGTTCGAGGGCGAACCGGTGCTGTCACGGGCACGGCCCCGGCCGGCTTCGGCGCGGCAGCGCGACGTGGAACCGCCCCCGACGGCGGCCTTCGACTCCGACCGGGACCGGCACTCCGATCGCGACCTGGAAGCCACCTGGGAACCCGGCACGGAGCACGATCCGCAGGCCGAGCCGATTCCCCTGGACCCCAACCTGATTCCGACCCGCACCTCCAACCGGCTGCTGCCCGGGATGGATCCCGACCTTGCCGCGCTGATTCCGGCCGACCCGGTGACCGAGGGCCTCGACCTGCATCACGCGCCCACCGAGGCGGGCAGCCCGAACGAGACCATCGGCACCAATCCCGCGCCCAAGCCGGACCCGGATCTGCAACGGCGGCTGGAGCAGACCGCCAAGGTCAACGCGCTCACCGTGAAGGTGCTCGGATTCAAGTGCGCGCGTGCGCATCCCAGCGATCCGCGGGCCGCCTTCTGCACCGTGTGCGGCATGCCGGTGGATCAGACCCAGCAGGTCGCCGAGGTGATCCGGCCGCCGCTGGGCATGCTGATCCTCGACGACGGCATGACCTACATGGTCACCGCCGACGCCGTGGTCGGGCGCGATCCGGAGCATTCCGACGCCATCCGGGCGGGTCTGGCGCCCTTGCGCATCGACGACAACTCCGGGGGCATGTCCCGCGTCCACGCCGAAATCCGGCTGGTCAACTGGGATATCACCCTCGTGGATCTGGGCTCCACCAACGGCACCCGCATCCGCCCGCCCGGATACCGGGATTGGGTTCGGCTGCAACCCAATCAGCCCTGCACCCTGATCCCCGGCACCGAACTCATGCTCGGCAACCGGGTCCTGCGCCTCGAACCCGTCGCACCCCCGCCCTTCGGCTGAGCTACGAATACCTGGAGGCGCAGGTGGTCTTGTCGCCCAGGACGCCCGCGCGGAAGGCGTCGACGCGGGAGAAGCCGCTGGGGACGGTGTTGCCGTTGGTGTCACTGGCCGCCAAGCCGTCGGAGAGCAGACCCGAGACCGCCTCGTCGATATCGCCCGAGGTGAGGGTGATGCCACTCTGCGACTTGCGGCCGGGGTCGGCCAGTTTCGCGGTGATCACACCCGACAGGCAGGCCGCGCGCAGACCGGTCTTCGCGCCGGTCAGCGCCTGCCCGACAGCGTGCTGCACGGCCAGCGTGTAGCGGGAGATGAAGACGATGTACGCGCTGTAGCTGCCGGTCACATTGACGGGCAGGCCCTCGTCGTCGGCGTTCGAGACGCCGCGATCGTGCAGCGCGGAGACGTCGGTGCCGATGAGATTGGTTGCGGGGCAATAGGTGACGGGGGTGGTGTCGGCGGCGTTGCGGCAGTTCAGTTTCGCGGAGTCGTAGCTGTATTTGGGTTCGTCCGGGATGGGCAGGATGGTGGCCATATCGGTGGCCAGCTGCTGCAGATTGGACTTGTTGACCTCCGAATTCGCCTGCGCGCCATCGCCATTGCCCTGCGGCAGGTTGACGCTGCGCCGGTCGATCTCGTTCTGGTCGATCCCCTGGCAGCCCTTCGGCCCGTCGGTGAAGCCGATCTGCACCGCCGTCACCCGCTGGAAGGCCGAACCGTGCACGCTCTGCGGGTCGTCGGGGTTCTCGTCCCGGAAGGCGACCGTGGCGGCCAGCACCTGGTTGAGGCCGTCGGAGGTGTTGATGGTGAAGTGTTTCGCCTTGCCCTCGGCCACATTCCGGATGAACGCGCCCGCGAAGCAATCGGCCTGCTGCTCCTTCACGATGGTCGGCGTGCGGCGGCCGACGATCTTGGCCATCTCCTGGATGGCGTGCCCGTACTCGTGGGCCAGCACCATGACCACCGACATCTTGCCGAACTCGTCGGCCACCGCGGGCAGCAGCACCCCGCGATCCCAGCCCACCGAACCGTCCAACCGGCAATAGGCCGCGTTGACGAGCCGATAGCTGGACTCGCCGCAGAACTGCCCGGCCTGCGACCGCGGCGTCTTGGCGCTCCAGGAGATGAACTTGGTGACCGGCGCGAAGGTGCCGCCGAACTCCAGCGGGAATTCGCCCTGCCAATAGGTCTGGATGTCGTCGAGCGCGTTGAGCACCAGATGGTCTATCTGACCGTTATCGGAATCCTGTGCGGTCAGCGGCGAATCCGCGGCGCCGGCCCGGGGGCCGTTGGGTCCGCTCGTGGTCGGCAGACCGGCCACCTTGAACGGATCGTCGTAGATGGAAACCGCCCGTCCGTGAATACTTCGTGTACATCCGGACAAGAGTGCGACCGCGACCACCAGCACGCCGGTCACCACGAGCAGGCGCCGAATTCCCCTGAACCGGCGCGTGCGCACGGCCTCCCCCTGGCGTGTCCCCACTGGCACTCCCTCGCGACGCGGTCGAATCACTGTCCCGTTATCGGGTTGGTCGCCGATAAGGGCAACGCCGGACTCCGGGGCCTTCGCTTATTATCCAGCCATGTCTTCACCGGGGGCGCAGCAGATCACCGTGCGTCATGATGGAACCGATCGGGTCTTCGACGCGACACAGCAGATCACCATGGGCCGGGCGCCGGAGGTGACGCTGTTCGTCGACAGCCCGCTCGTTTCCCGCGTACACGCGATCCTCAGCTACGAGGCCGGATCGTGGATGCTCACCGACAACGGCAGCACCAACGGCGTTTTCGTGGACGCCCGGCGGCTGACCACGCCGCTGGTCATCAACCGGCCCACCCAGGTGCGCCTCGGGGACGCCATCAGCGGGCCGCTGCTGCACCTGCTGCCGCAGGCCGCCCGCGCCGCCGCTCCGGCACCCCAGCCGCAACCCCAGCGCCAGAACGTGCCGCCGCCGCCGAACCGGCCACCGTCGCGCCCGCAACCCCAGGTCGGGCAGCAGGGGCAGGGTGGCCAGCATGGACAGGGCGGCCAGCATGGACAGGGCGGGCAGCCGCAGCACTACCCGCAGCGGCCGCCCGTGCAGCCGCAGCGGCCCAACCCGCAGCAGGCGTGGCAGCAGCCGAATCCGGTCCAGCCCAACGTCGCCCAGCCGAACCCGAACCCGGTCCAGCGGCCGACTCCGAACCGGCCCACGCCCGGACCGCAGCATCAGCAGCCCAACCAGGCCCAGCAGCGGCCCACCCCGCCGCCCGCGAATGTGGTTCGCCCGCCGGTCAATACGCCGCCGAGCGACCCGATCAATATGACCACCAAGGCGGATACCTCCGCGCTGCCGCCGATCCGGGCCCGCGCCTCCACCGCGGCCATGGCGCGCGCCGACCGGATTCCGCGCGAGGGCCTCAATATCGGCCGCACCAGCGACAACCAGATCGTGGTCAACGACCCGATGGCCTCGCGCCGGCACGCGCGCCTGGTGCCGGACCGCCAGGGCCTGGCCATCGAGGATCTGAACTCGGCCAACGGCACCTTCGTCAACGGCCGCCGCGAGCAGCGGGCGCTGCTGCGCGAACGCGACATCGTCACCATCGGTAACGTCGACTTCGTCGTGCAGGAAGGCACCCTGGTGCACCGGCAGCGGCCGGTCGCCGAGCAGGGCCTGCACGTGCACGGCGTCTCGTTCACCGTCGAGGGCAACAAGCAACTGCTGGTCGATGTGAACATGCAGGCCGGGCGCGGCTCGCTGACCGCGCTCATCGGACCCTCCGGCGCGGGCAAGTCGACGCTGTCGAAACTCATTGCGGGAACCACGCATCCGTCCGCGGGCGTGGTCACCTTCGAGGGCCGCAACCTGCACGCCGAATACGAGGCGCTGCGCTCCCGCATCGGCATGGTGCCGCAGGACGATGTGCTGCACCGGCAGCTCACCGTCAAGCAGGCGCTCAACTTCGCCGCCCAGCTGCGCCTGCCCCCGGACACCAGCAAGGCCGACCGCAAGCAGGTGATCGAGGATGTGCTGAAGGAGCTTTCGCTCACCCAGCACGCCGACACCCGCGTCGACCGGCTCTCCGGCGGTCAGCGCAAGCGCGCCTCGGTGGCCATGGAACTGCTCACCGGCCCCTCGCTGCTCATCCTCGACGAGCCCACCTCCGGCCTGGACCCGGCGCTGGACCGGCAGGTCATGACCATGCTGCGGGAACTGGCCGACGCCGGACGCACCGTCATCGTGGTCACCCACTCGGTCGCCTGCCTGGACATGTGCGATCAGGTGCTGCTGCTCGCGCCCGGCGGCAAGACCGCCTTCTGCGGGCATCCCGGCAGCGTCGGGCACGTGATGGGCACCAGCGACTGGGCCGAGATCTTCGGTCGGGTCGCCGACGATCCGGATCGGGCCTTCGCGAATTTCCGTTCGCGACAAGCCTTCGCGGAACCGCCCGCGCCGGTCAAACCGGTCGAGCGCGCGAAGGCGCCGAAATCCAGTCCGCTCAAACAGTTCTCGACGCTGTCGCGACGGCAGCTGCGGCTCATCTTCGCCGATCGCGGCTACCTCGCCTTCCTCGTCATCCTGCCGTTCGTGCTGGCCGGACTATCGCTGGTGGTGCCGGGCAAGAACGGATTCGAATCGGTCGGATTCGTGCAGGCCCCGGACGGCAGTTTCGTGCGCGCCAACAACGGTGAGGCGCAACAGCTGCTGGTGGTGCTGATCCTGGGCGCGTGCTTCCTGGGCGTCGCGCTCACCGTGCGCGACCTGGTCGGCGAGCGCGCCATCTACTTCCGGGAGCGCGCGGTCGGATTGCGTTCCGGCGCGTACCTGATGTCCAAGGTCGTGGTCTTCAGTCTCGCGGCGATGCTGCAGTCGGCGGTCATGATCGCCATCGTGCTGGTGGTGAAGAAGCCGCCGAGCAAGGGGTCGGTGATCCCGAACGGGCCCGCGGAGCTCTACCTCGACGTGGCGCTCACCGCGGTCTGCTGCGTGGTGCTCGGCCTCGCGCTCTCCGCGCTGGCCCGCTCCAACGAGCAGGTGATGCCGCTGCTGGTGGTGATCATCATGGCGCAGCTGGTGATGGCGGGCGGCCTGATCCCGGTGACGGGTCGCGCTGTGCTGGACCAGATCTCGTGGCTGTTCCCGTCGCGCTGGGGCTATTCCGCCGGTGCGTCCACGGTCAATCTGCCCGACCTGTCGGCCTCGGACGCGGCGCAGAAGGACCATTTCTGGAAGCACACCGTGGCCGCCTGGTCGTTGGATGTGGGCGTGCTGGTCGCGATCACCGTGGTGCTCGCCCTGTTCACCTGGTCGCGTCTGCGCCTGAAGAAGTCGGCGGCGTGATCGGGGATTCGTGCAGGCGGGGGTGCGAAGTGTGGAATCGGTCGCGCGCGCGGCGGAGCGAGCAGGCAGACTGATGGGCGTGACGGCTCGAGTTGGGGCAGTGCATCTCGGCTGGGACGTGGTGTCGGTGGCCGCCGGAGGCGGCGGCTCACCCATTCGCCCGGTCCAGGTCGAAGGCTCATACACACCACCCGCCTACCTGCTGGCGGATTCGTCCGGCCGGTTGCACACCGCCGGGGTGGACCGGCGTCCCGACGTCGGCATCGCCATCTCCGATGTGCGCGACATCATCGGGCACCCGCAGATCGTGGTGGCCGGGGCGACCTGGCCCGCCGAACTGGTGTTCCGGGCGCGCATGCACAATCCGCTGGCCTCCATCGTCGAACGCTTCGGCGGGCAGCCGGACGTGGTGGCGCTGCCCTTCCCCGACGAATGGCCCGACCCCAGGGTCGACGAATTCGTGCGGCTGGTCGAGCAACTCGGCGTCTCCGCCGAACCGCTGCCCGAATCGGTGGCGCTGTCGGGCTATGTGCGGGCCCTGGGGCTGGTGCGCGCGCCGGGGCGCGGCGCGGCGGTCGGCGCGGTCGGGGTCTACTCCGACGGGCGCGAGTGCCTGGTGGTCGCGGTGCACGGGGATGACGATCAGCCGACCGAATCGGTCAGCGTCGCCATCACCGCCGAGGCGCTGCACGAGGCGCGCGCCGCCGACAATGTGGTCATCGAGGTGATGGCCGCGGCCCGGGCCATCAATGCCGACACCTCCACGGTGCTGCTCACCGGCAATGTCTGCTTCAACGACGCGCTGCGGCTGGCCTTCCAGAACCATCTCGGCCACCGCTTCCAGGTCGCCGACCACCCCATGCACGCGCTCGTGCTCGGCGCGACCCACCTGCTGGTCGCCGACAGCGAGGGCGATCCGGCCTACGACCGCCCGGCCCAGGCCGCGAGCGGCACGGCCCAGGCCACGAGCGGCACGGCCCAGGCCGCCGGTGGCGCTGCCCAGGCCGCGAGTAGCGCTGGGGTGGGGGCGGACTCGCGCCCGGTCGAACAGGGACCGCGCCACGTTCCCGCCGCCC
>NZ_JBSGBY010000123.1:0-16459 GCF_053601505.1 Nocardia sp. NPDC004722 | reverse complement strand
GCTGTTTCTGCTCACCCACCCGCGTGCAGGCCGACGCGCACGATATCGACCCATTCGTAGGCGAGGTGGTCGCGGTTGAGCCCGGCAGTCCCAGCGTCAGATTCGGCACGAAGTGGTTGTCCATCACGTCGACGTGCACCCAGTCGGCACCCTCGATGGCCTTCAACTCCTCGGCCAGGCGCGCGAAGTCGGCGGACAGGATGGACGGGGCGATCATCGGCGCGGGCCGCTGGAACGGGGAGGATGAGGTGCACACAGCGCGCAGTCTATCGGCCGCACGACACGGTTCCGACGCCAGCGCGGAACCGGTCCGACGCCGCGACATAACCGTCCGGGCAGCCGCGGCGCGACCCGCGGGCCAGCCGCAGTGCGACCCGTGCGGCCAGCCGCAGTGCAACCCCGGCCAGCCGCAGTTCAACCGTGCGGCCAGTCGCGGCGCAACCGTGCCGTCGGTCGTTGTGCCACCCATGCATCCAGGTCGAATGGCTGATTGCCGCGCGCCGGAATGGGTAGCCTTAACAGGGTGATCAACATTTCCGCGGAACCAGGGCTGCGCGGCACACCCGTCGAGATCGGGGTCGCCGCATCCGTCTCCCAGTTGCCCATCGTGCGCGGACTCGCCGAAACCCTGGTGCTACTCAGCGATTTCACCCTCGACGAAGTGGCCGACATCCGGTTGGCCGTCGACGAGGCCGCCTCCACCCTCATCGCGCTCGCCGTGCCGGGCAGCGATCTGCGCTGCCGGTTCACCGTCGGCGACTCCGATCTGATCGTGCGGGTCAGCGGCCTCGCCGCCGCGGAGGGTCTCCCGGATCAGCGCAGCTTCGGCTGGCATGTGCTGCGCACCCTCTCCGACGAAGTCACCGCCGGGCAGGAGCCGTTCGACGCCACCCTCTCCGGATACCCGACGGCCGTGGAGTTCCGGCGGGTCCGGGGGAAGGCGTAGTGACCGACGGAGCAGACGTGTTCGCCTCGACCCCCGAACCTGAACAGCCCGAACCGGACCCGCGCGAGAACGCCGCGGCGGCGGAAGGCGGTCCGGACGACGCCGGTACGGACAACGGCGCCGGTGAGGACGCCGACGGCGAGGACACCGCCGAGGAGGCCGTCGACGCCGAGGAGGCCGAAGAGGTCGCGCGCAGCGTCTCCGGCTACGACGATGTCGCCACCCTGTTCGAGGAATTGGCCGCCGCCGCGCCGGGTTCCGGCCGCCGCGCGGCGCTACGCTCGCAGCTGATCAACCGCTGCATTCCGCTGGCCGATCACATCGCGCGCAAATTCAGCGGCCGCGGTGAGCCTTTCGACGATCTCACCCAGGTCGCCCGGGTCGGCCTGGTGCACGCGGTGGACCGTTTCGACATCTCGCGCGGCTCCAATTTCCTGTCCTTCGCGGTGCCCACCATCATGGGCGAGGTGCGTCGCTACTTCCGCGACAACACGTGGGCCATGCGGGTTCCGCGGCGGGTCAAGGAAACCCATCTGCGCATCGGCGCGGCCATCGACGCGCTGTCGCAGCAGCTGGGCCGCTCCCCCACCGCCAAGGAGATCGCCGCCGAGCTCGGGATCGACGCCGACGAGGTCACGCAGGCGGTCATCGCCGGAAACGCCTACCAGCCCAGCAGCATCGACGCCGTCTCGGTGGGCCGCGACACCGAGGCCTCGCTGCTCGACACGCTCGGCGAGGAGGAATCGCAGTTCGACCGGGTCGAGGAGTATGTGGCCATCCGCCCGCTGCTGGCCGGGCTGCCCGAACGCGAGCGCCGCATTCTGACCATGCGATTCTTCGAATCCATGACGCAGACGCAGATCGCGCAGCAGATGGGCATCTCGCAGATGCACGTCTCGCGCATCCTGTCGAAAACCCTTGCCCGGCTGCGGGAGCAATCCGCGCGGGAGTGAACCCGGTAGATTCGCGTGCGGACCATGATCACTTCGGCCGGACGCAAAGGGGTCGGTGTTGTCACAGCAGCTACCGTTCGATTCGCTGTATCGGCACGGATTCGCGCGCGTCGCGGTGGCGGTGCCGCCGGTGCGGGTCGCCGATCCGGGCTTCAATACCGAGCAGACTGTGCTGCTGGCGCGGCAAGCCGCGGCCGAGCACGCGGTCCTGACCGTCTTCCCGGAACTGGGGCTGTCCAGCTATACCGCCGATGACCTGTTCCATCAGGACGCCCTGGACGCGGCGGTCGCGGCCGGGCTGGAGCGGATCGTCGCCGAGAGCACGAGCATCGACACGGTGCTGGTGGTGGGCGCACCCGTGCGGGCACAGGGGCGGCTGTTCAACTGCGGCATCGTGATCCACGACGGGCGGGTACTGGGGGCCGCGCCCAAGAGCTACCTGCCGAACTATCGCGAGTTCTACGAGAAACGCCAGTTCGCGGCCGCACGCGAAGCCCTCGACGATCACATCGAGATCGCCGGGCAGCGGGTGCCGTTCGGGGCGGACCTGCTGTTCACCGCGACCAATGTGGCGGACTTCGTGTTTCACCTCGAGATCTGCGAGGACGGCTGGGTGCCGTTGCCGCCCAGCGGTTTCGCCGCGCTCGCGGGGGCGAGCGTGCTGGTGAACCTGTCGGCCAGCAATATCGTCATCGGCAAGGCCGACTATCGGCGCGACCTGTGCACCTCGCATTCGGCGCGGTATGTGGCCGCCTACCTGTATTCGGCGGCCGGGCACGGCGAGTCGACCACCGACCTGGCCTGGGACGGGCAGGCGCTGGTCTGCGAGAACGGCAATGTGCTGGCCGAGGGCGAGCGGTTCGCGCCGCACTCCCAGGTGGTGACCGCGGACCTGGATCTGCGGCGGCTGGCCGCCGACCGGCTGCGCATGACCAGCTTCGCCGACACCGTGCACGACCATCGCGAGCGGCTGGCCCGGTTCCGGCGTGTCGAGGTGGCGTTGCCGGTGCCCGCCGCAACCGTGGCATTGCGCCGGGAGATGCCGCGCTTCCCTTACGTTCCCGCCGATCCGGTCTCGCGCAACGAACGCTGCGCGGAGGTGCACCGCATCCAGGTGGAGGGGTTGAGCACGCGGCTGGCGGCCACCGGCTCCCAGCGGGTGGTGATCGGGGTGTCGGGCGGACTCGACTCCACGGTGGCGTTGATCGTGGCCGCCAAGACCATGGACCGGCTGGGGCTGCCGCGCTCGAATGTGCTGGCGTACACCATGCCCGGATTCGGTACCAGCAGCCGCACCCTCGAGGACGCGCGCAAGCTCATGCGGGCGGTCGGGGCCAGCGCGCACGAGATCGACATCCGGCCGTCGGCCACGCAGATGCTGCGGGATCTCAATCACCCTGCCGCCGACGGGGTTCCGCAATACGACGTCACCTATGAGAACGTGCAGGCCGGTGAGCGCACCTCACACCTGTTCCGGCTGGCCAACATGCACAACGCACTGGTCATCGGCACCGGGGATCTGAGCGAGCTCGCACTGGGCTGGTGCACCTTCGGCGTCGGCGACCACATGGCCCACTACAGCGTGAACGCCTCGGTCCCCAAGACCCTGATCAAATACCTGGTCGCCTGGACCATCGAGACCGACGGACTCGGCCCCGAGGCGGGCGAGGTGCTGAAATCCATTCTCACCACCGAGATCTCCCCCGAACTCATCCCCGGCGACGGCGACGCCCCCGCCCAGAGCTCCGAGGCCACCGTCGGCCCCTACGAACTGCAGGACTTCCACCTCTACCACCTGCTGCGCTTCGGCGACCTCCCCAGCCGCATCGCCTACCTGGCCCACCACGCCTGGTCCGACCCCACCCGCGGCCGCTGGCCCGACCTGGTGCCCGCCGACCAACGCCACGAATACGACCTCCCCACGATCAAGCACTGGCTCGCGGAGTTCCTGCGCCGCTTCATCCAAACCAGCCAGTTCAAACGCTCGACGCTGCCCAACGCCCCGAAAGTCGGCTCCGGCGGCTCGCTTTCACCCCGCGGCGACTGGCGCGCCCCCAGCGACGCTTCCGCCGCCGCCTGGCTCGACGAACTCGCGCGCAACGTCCCCGACTGAGCACAGCCACCCAGCGAAAGAAGCTGTCCGACGGCGATCTCGCGGCCGCGGTGGATGGGTGACGCCTGCGCGGAAATGACGGTGCCCCGGCACACGAATGTGCCGGGGCAGTTGCCTATCGCGCCCGCTGCGGGCCACCACGGCAGCCGCGAAGCACCGCGGATCTTCTTACGGCCAACCCGGTTCGGCGGCTAAACCGGTTTGCGCAGGGCCGCCAGGAACATGGCGTCGGTGCCGTGGCGGTGGGGCCACAGCTGGGCGCCGGGGCCGTCCCCGAGTTCCGGTACGCCCGGGAGCAATTCGCGGGTGTCCAACTGCTCCGCGCCGGTGCGGCGAACCATGTCGGCGACCACCGAGACGGTTTCCGGTAGGTGCGGGGAGCAGGTGGAGTAGACCACCACGCCACCCGGGCGGACCAGATCCCATGCGGCCGTGAGCAGTTCGCGCTGCAGTGCGACCAGTTCGCGGACGTCGGAGGGCTGGCGACGCCAGCGGGCCTCCGGGCGGCGGCGCAACGCGCCCAGACCGGTGCAGGGGGCGTCGACGAGGATGCGGTCGAAACCCGGTTCCAGGCCGCTGTCGCGACCGTCGGTGACGTGGACGTCGACCGGGAGGCCGCGGGTGGTCTGACGGACCAGTTCCGCGCGATGCTCGGCGGGTTCGACGGCGTCGACGTGGAAGCCGTCGATGTCGGCGAGCGCGGCCAGCAGCGCGGTCTTTCCGCCCGGACCGGCGCACAGGTCCAGCCAGCGGCCGCCGTCCGGGCCTTCCAGCGGGGCCTTGGTGACGGCCAGCGCCACCAACTGACTGCCCTCGTCCTGCACGGCCGCCATGCCTTCGCGGACCGGTTCCAGCTTGCCCGGGTCACCGCCGTCGAGGTACACCGCGTACGGCGACCAGCGGCCCTCCTCACCACCGGTGATCAACGCCAGTTCCTCGGCGGTGATATCGCCCGGTCGCGCCACCAGATGCACGGCGGGCCGCGCGTCGTCGGCCTCGAGCACCTCCCGCAGCTCCCCGGCCCGCGCGCCGAGCGCATCCGCGAACGCCTGCGCGATCCACACCGGATGCGCGTACTCGAACGCCAAGTGCCCCAGCGGATCCGACGGCGCGAGCCGCTGCACCCATTCCTCCGGCGTGCGCTCGGCCACCCGCCGCAGCACCGCGTTCACGAACCCGGCCCGCCCCTGCCCGTACTCCACCCGAGCCAACGCCACCGACGTGTCCACCGCGGCATGCGCCCCGATCCGCGTCCGCAACAGCTGATAGGTGCCCAGCCGCAACGCGTCCAGCAGCGGCCCGTCGATCTCCTCGACACTCCGCCCCGCGCACTCCGCGATCACCGCATCCAACAACCCCAGCGACCGCGAAGCCCCATAAGCCAATTCGGTAGCCAGCGCCGCATCCCGCCCACTGATCTTCCGCTCCCGCAACAACCCCGGCAGCACCAAATTCGCATAAGCGTCCCGCTCCCGCACGGCCCGCAACACATCCCGCGCCACGATCCGCACCGGATCGGCCCCAGCCTTCTCCGCCCGCCGAGCCGCCGCCGCACTCACATCACTCGTCGACTCCGCCTTCGACCGCGAATCATTCCGCGCCCCACCACGATCGGCCGAACGGTTCCCCGCCCCGCCCCTACCACCGCCCGAGCGCGACACGGCAGACCCGAAATCCCCACGCCCACCACGCCCGCCCGCACCGCGATCATCGCCGCGTCCGCCCGAGCTCGCGCGGCCCGACCCCGCTTCACCACGATCCCGATCGAACTCACCGGCACCACCGTTCGCAGGGCCGCGGCGCTCGCCACCCTTGCCACGCGGAGCCGCGACTTCACCCCGCCGGTCATCGTTGCCACGACCGGTACCCGGCCCACCGCGACCATCACGCCCGTCCCCGGACACGCTGTCACGGCCCGCGTTGCGGTTGCTCCGATAACCCGAGTTACGTTCTCCCGCACCGAATCCGCCGCGCTCGTCGTCGTTCCGGCGATCTGCCGGTCGACCGCCACGCGGCCGATCCGAGCCGCCATTGCGCCCGGAACCATCCCGGCGGTCGTCGGGCCGATCATCGCGCGGCCGGTCCCAGCCACTCTCGCGCCCGTCCGCTGCACCATCGCGCTCGCGTCGCTGACCGGACCCCGAACTGCCTTCTCCCGCGGCGAATCCACTACGTCGGTCGCCATCGCGGCGGTAGTCGGGCCGGTCGCCGCGCGGCCGGTCCCAGCCGCCCTTACGGTCGCCACCGCCCGCCCGGTTCGCACCCGAATCACGCCGATCGCCACCGGTGGACCGGTTCGATCCTGAATCGCGTTTCGCACCGGCGTATCCGCCGCGGCGGTCGTCGGCGCGGTCCGGGCGGGCGTTGCGGTCGCCGCCCGCGCGTCCCGAATCCGAACGCGACGAACCCGATTCGCGGCGATCGCCGCCGAATCCGCCGGATGTCGCGCCGCGGCGCTGGTTACCGTGACCGCGGTCGTTCTGCCCACCGTCGGCGGGATTGCCCGTGCCGGAGTCGGCTTGGGCGGAGCGGCGGAAGCCGCGGCGTGGGGGTGTGTCGCCGGAGTCGGGGCGGTTTTCGTTCTCGGGGCGGGTCATTCGACCACCGCGCCCGGCTCGAGGCGGGCGCCGCGGGCCCAGTCGAGGGCGGGCATCATGCGTTTGCCCTGGGGCTGGACCTCGGTGAGGCGGACCGCGGTGGTGGCGGTGCCGATGTAGACGCCGGTCTTGCGGATGTCGATGGTGCGGGGTGGGAGGGTTTCCTCCACCAGGTCGACGCGGCCGAGTTTGAGGCGTTTGCCGTCGATCTCGGTCCAGGCGCCCGGCGCCGGGGTGACCGCGCGGATGCGGCGGCCGATGGCCAGGGCGGGCTGGTTCCAGCGGATGTGCCCGGCCTCGGGATCCACCTTGGGGGCGTAGGAGATTCCGTCCAACGCCTGCGGAACGGCCTGCACCGTGCCGTCTTCCACCCCGTCGAGGGTGGATTCCAGCAACTGCGCACCGGCCTCGGCGAGCCGCTCGAGCAGCACACCCGCGGTGTCGGTGACGGCGATCTTCTCGGTCATGGTGCCGAACACCGGACCGGTGTCGAGCCCCTTCTCGATGCGGAAGGTCGACGCGCCGGTGTATTCGTCCCCGGCCAGCAACGCCGCCTGCACCGGGGCCGCGCCGCGCCAGGCGGGCAGCAGCGAGAAGTGCAGATTGATCCACCCATGCACCGGAATGTCGAGCACCGGTTCGGGCAGCAGCGCGCCGTAGGCCACCACCGGACAGCAGTCCGGCGCCAAACCCGTGAGCTGCTCGATGAATTCGGGCTCGGACGGCCGCTTGGGCGTGAACACGGGGATGCCGTGCTCATCGGCCAGCCGCCCGATCGGCGAGCGGGTGACCTTGCGGCCGCGTCCGGCCACCGCGTCCGGCCGGGTCACCACCCCGACCACCTCGTGCCTGTCGGAGGCCAGCAGCCGCCGCAGCGACGGCACCGCCGGTTCGGGGGTTCCCGCGAAGACCAGACGCATATCAGCGGCTCCGTTCCTTGCTACGTCCGCCACCGATCTCGGAGGCGGGCAGCACTGTGATTCCCGTTGTGAACCAGGATGATTCGCGAATCGTTCGCATGGCTTCCTTGCGCGAGGCCGAATCCAGGCGCTGCAGGAACAGCACCCCGTCGAGATGGTCGGTCTCGTGCTGCACGCAGCGCGCCAGCAGCCCCTCGGCCCGGAACTCCACCGGCTTACCGTCCATGTCGACGCCGCGCGCGAGCACCGTCTGCGGCCGGGTGACATCGAAGCGCACGCCCGGGATCGACAGGCAGCCCTCCGGCCCGGTCTGGGTCTCCTCGCCCACCACCTCGAACACGGGGTTGATCAGATGCCCCTGCGCGTCACCGGTGTCGTAGACGAAAACCCGTAGCCCGACCCCGATCTGCGGCGCCGCCATCCCGACGCCACCGCTCTCGTACATGGTGTCGATGAGGTCGTTCACCAGCTGGCGCACCTCCCGATCGAATGTCTCGACCTCCGCCGCGCGGGCGCGCAGGACGGGATCGCCGAACAGGCGGACAGGCTGGATGGTCACGGGCAGCTCCGATAGCTCACGAATGCGGGTCGTCTCATTTTACGGACGTCCCGCCGTGCTCCTGCGCCGATCCCGAACCTGCGCGTAGTGTCTCGGCGATCCCGGCTGGCCGGTGCGGTCGCCCCGGCCGCCGATCGTGGCGCAACGCACACCGGGCGCGCTGTCGCCATCGACCTTCGGCCCGATCCGAACCACCGGGTCGGGTTCGTCAGGAATGCGCCGCGAGCACCACGTCACTGATGCCGGTGCCCAGCGCGACCGGCACGCACGCCGGTGTCACGGCATGCGCGGGATCGAGCAGATTCACCACCAACTGCTGCACGTACGGGTCGTAGACCATGTTGAAATGCCCGGTCAGGTCCTCGGCGCACAGATTCTGCAGCACGATGTTGGTCGCGCCCGCGCCGCGCAGCGCGATATTGGTGTTGGGCTGGATCATCTCGTCCACGCGGCTGCCGACGGTCGTGTACGTCACGCCCGGCACGGTGTCGCCGCCCGCGTTGAGGTCCTTGATGAAGGGCGCGCCCGCCGCCTGCTGCACGGCCGCGAGCGAGGATCCCATCTCGACGAGTTTGTAGATGCCCGGCACCGCGTCGGCGATCGGCACGAGTCCGTACATGACGCCGCCGTAGCTGGGTGAGGCCAGCCCGATCCACTGCCCGACCTTGGGCGCTCCCCCGAGCTTGTTGATCCAGTAGCGGGTCACGCTCGCGCCCTGGGAGAAGCCGACCATATCCACCTGGGCGGCTCCGGTGGCGGCGAGCACCTGATCGACGAAAGTGCCGATCTGCGCGGAACTCTCGTACACGTCCTCGGTGCCGTAGGTGTCCTTGCCGGGCGCGCCGCCGTAGTCGAGCGCGAACACGCAGATCCCGGCCTGCGCCAGCAGCGGGCCGATGCCCGACCAGTCGGAGTAGGCCGAGGAGTCGGTGCCGTGCGCCAGCACCACCGGGCGCGGATGCTCGGCGGACGGTTTGCAGCCGAAGTCGTTGCTGCCCTGGGGCACCGAGTCCGGATGCTCCTTGAGATAGCGGGCCGCCGCCAGATGTCCCGTCTGCGGCGGCCCCTGTTGCGTCGGTGCCTTCAGCACCGAGGCCACGGCCGGTGCGGCCGAGGCGATAGTCCCCGTCGGTGTGGCGGCCGTACCGATCACGGCGGCCGCCAGCGCCATTACCCCCGCCGGTGCGACGCGGCGCATGAATCCGCGCGTCCGGCTCCTCTGTTGTCCCATGTCACAAGATTCCATGGGGCGCTGTTGTCCCATGTCATAATCTTGGCGGTTTTCGAGCCGAAAGTCCCAGTGGGGGCCGGTGATTCGGAGCCATTACTTTTCGGGTGTGTCGTCCTCGGCGAGGATCCGGTACAGCGACCGGCGCGCCTCGGTGAGCACCTCGGCCGCCTTGGCCGCCTGCTCCGGATTGCCGACGGCGGCGACCTGTGCGACCGCACCCATCAGCTGTCCGACCAGACCGCGCAGATCGAGCGCCTGATCGCCGACGCCGTCCTTGACGTCCTGCCAGGGATCGCCCAGTTCGGTCTTGTTGGCCTCGACGTACTCGACACCGGCTTCGGTGAGCTTGGCGGTCTTGCGACCGGCCACCTTCTCGATGATGACCAGGCCCTCGTCCTCGAGCTGCGCGAGCGCGGGGTAGATGGAGCCCGGGCTGGGCCGCCACACGTCCTGGCTCTTCTCGCGGATCTGCTGGATCAGCTCGTAGCCGTGCATGGGCCGCTCCTGCAGCAGCAGAAGCACCGCGGCACGCACGTCACCGCGCCGACCGCGACCACCCCGGCCGCGTCCGCGACCGAAGCCACCGGGGCCGAAACCGCCGGGACCGAAGCCGCCCGGGCCGAAGCCGGGGCCGAAGTCCGGGCCGAAGCCGCCCCGGCCGTGACCGTGGCGGTGCGGGCCGAAATCGCCGCGCCCGCCGAATTCCCCACGCGGACCGCGCGGTCCACCACGTCGCATCCGCGGATGTTCGGGGCCCTGCTGCTCTTCCGCGCGCAGTCGCCGCCAGGGGCCGCGGCCCCGTTCTGCGTTGTCCATGTGTTCCATGGTCGTGCCTCCTTCAAGGCTCGTCGTTGTTCTTGCTGATATCGACGATATATCGACAATCGATTGACGACAAGGGTGAAGCGGGACACAAACCGTCTGGTTTGGACTTTAGGACTGGAGGAGCCCGTGCGCACGCACGGCGTCCCACAGCCCCGACGGGCGATCAACCGTCGGCAGCGGATCCACCAGGGAGAACGCGCAGCCCAGGACCCGTGCGCCGCCGTCGGCTTCATCGCTGTCGCCGACCATGAGGGCATTGCCAGGGTCTACGCCGAGATGGTCGAGCGCGGATTTGAAGATGCGGATATCGGGCTTCATCGCCCCGACTTCGAACGACAACGCGTAATCGTCGATATATCGACCCCAGCCGCGATCGACGAAGGCAGGTCGGATGTCGAAGGCGATATTGCTGACTATGCCGATGCGCAGCCCCGCCTCGTGCAGAGCGCGCAGCACGTCGCCGGTGTCCGGGTAGGGCGTCCACCCGTCCGGATCGAGCAGCAGTTCGTAGATCTGGATCGCCTGGGCGTGCGGAACACCCGTCTTCTCCAGGACTTCCAGATAGGCGCGCCGATGCAGAGCGGGGTCGAGATCGCGGTTCTCCCAGGCGTATTGACCCTCGGCATCGAATTGCACGATCTGACCGACCGGCGCGGTCAGCCGCCGCATGATCTCGGCGATCTCGTGGGTGTCGAGCGGGCGGCCGTCGGCGTCGGTGAGCCGCGCGTCGTGGAAAGCCGCCTCCTCGAACCGGAAAACCGTGCCGGAGAAATCGAACAACACCGCGTCGATCGCCATGCCGCCACCCTACACAGGCGGTCTCGGCCGGACCGGTGCAGCGAAAATCACTCCTCAACTTGTCTGAGGACTTTGCTACGGTGGACCGATGACGGATCAGGTGCTGAACGTGGACAATGCGACGGTGGTGCGCAGCGGAAACGCTATCCTGCAAGAGGTTTCGCTCACCGTCCACGCCGGTGAGCACTGGGCGCTGCTCGGCCCCAACGGCGCGGGCAAGACCACGTTGCTGAAGATGCTCGGCGCCTTCGAACATCCGACCCGGGGCGCTGTCGAGGTGCTCGGCCACCGGCTGGGCCGGGTCGACATGCGCGCACTGCGCGCGGGAATAGGCCACGTGGATCCGCGCCACTCCCCCAGCGGTCCGTTGCGCGTCCGCGAGGTCGTGCTCACCGGTGCGACCAACACCGCCGCTCTGATCCCGCGCTGGCAGCCCACGCCCGAGCAGCTCGCCGACGCCGACCGCCTCATCGATCTGCTCGGCCTCGCGCATCGCCGCGACGCCGAGTGGGAGATCCTGTCCCAAGGTCAGCGCGGCCGCGCTCTCATCGCGCGCGCACTCATGCCCAACCCCCGCCTGCTGCTGCTCGACGAACCCGCCACCGGCCTGGATCTGGCCGGGCGCGAACAACTTCTGGAAAGCGTCGACAATCTGCAGCGCACGCATCCCGACCTGGCCTCGGTCCTGGTGACCCACCACCTCGAGGACCTCCCGCCCGGCACCACCCACGCCATGCTGCTGCGCGAGGCCCGCGCCATCGCCTCCGGTCCGGTCGACGACGTGATCACCACCGCGAACATCAGCACCTGCTTCGACCACCCGGTCCGCATCCTGCGCGACGAGGGCCGCTGGAGCGTCCGCCCCGCCCAGCGCCAGCTCACCTAGGCTCGACCACCAGAGAAGGCGCTGATGCCGATAGGCGCCGAGAGGGCATGGGACGGGGTCAGGTAGCGGGGACGAGGGTGTCGATCCAGCGTTCCAGGCGCGCGCCCTCGGCCGCCATCATGGCCGGGTCACGGAAAGTGTTGGTGAGCAGGGAGATTCCCTGATAGGCGGCCAGCAGGGCGACGGCGAGTTCCCGGGAGTCGGTGCGGCCCATGGCCGCGAATTGGGTGTCGATCCAGTCGAGCAGGCCGCGCATGACGTCGGCGAGTTCGCGGTCGAGGCCGTCGGCGCGCTTGTCGAGTTCGGTGGCGAGAGTGCCGGACGGGCAACCGAATTGGGAGGCCAGGTCGCGCTGGTCGACCCAGCCTCGGACCAGGGCCTTCAAACGTTCCGCCGGGGCGTCGAATTGTTCGAGCGCGGCGATGATCTCCTGCGCGGTGCGTGCGTGCGCGCCGATCGCGGCCTGGACCAGCTGATCCTTGGTCTTGAAGTAGTAGTACACATTGCCGACCGGAACCTCGGCGGCGCGTGCGATGTCGGCGATGGTCGTCTTCTCGACGCCTTGTTCGTGGAAGACCTTGGCAGCCGCGTCCGCGAGTCGCTCCCGCTTGCCTGCCGCCGGCGCCGCGGCCCGACCCACTGAGTTAGTCATACGACTCACTATAGACAACCGCCCGTGACATGCCCTAGGGTTCGAGTTAGTCAGTCAACTAACTCATGGAGTGAAGCAATGATCGTGGTAACCGGAGCAACCGGAAACGTCGGCAGTGTTCTCATGCGGGAGCTCGCCGCGGCGGGCGAGAAGGTGGTCGCGGTGTCGCGCGGCGAGAAGCCGGTGGACCTGCCCGCCGGAGTGGAGCACCGCCGCGCGGATCTCGGCGATCTCACGGAACTGGCCGAGGCGGCGGCGGGTGCGCGGGCGCTGTTCCTGCTCATCACCGGCCCGCAGCTGGTCGAGGGACCACCGGCGGCCGAGATGCTGGAAACCGTTGCGGCCGCGGGCATCCGGCGCGTGGTCTTCGTGTCCTCACAGGGCGCGGTGACACGGCCCGGCAGTGACGGATACGCCCGGACCCTCGAGTTCGAGCAGGCCCTGCGCGACTCCGACCTGGAGTGGACGGTGGTACGGCCCGGCGGGTTCTTCAGCAATACCTTCGCCTGGATCGAGCCGGTGCGAACCGGGCGGATGATTCCCGCCCCGTATGCGGATGTGGCGCTGCCGCAGGTGGACCCGGCCGATATCGCGGCCGTGGCCGCGGCGGCGCTCACCGAGGAGGGTCACCACGGGCAGGCGTACACGCTCACCGGGCCGGAAGCGGTGACGCCGCGGCAGCAGGCGGCGGCACTGGAAGCGGCTCTCGGCGAGCCGATTCGGTTCGTGGAGCTCACCCGCGACGAGGCGCGCGCGAACATGCTGCGCTTCATGCCGGAGTCGGTCGCCGACCACACCCTCGACATCATCGGCGCGCCCACCCCAGAGGAACAGCAGGTCAGCGGGGACGTCGAGCGGGTGCTCGGCCGCCCGGCGACCAGCTATGCGCAGTGGGCAGCCCGGGTTGCCCCGGCGTTCCGCTGATTCGCCCCGCGAATCGACCATTGAAGATTTCGTATGCGTTCGCTTATCGTCTACGTATGCATACGAAATCTTTCTCCGAAGGCACGCTCCTGCTGCCGTGGCGACCCGGCCCCCACTCCGCCCCGACGGGCCCGGTCTTCGTCAGCGTCACCGACTTCCTGGCACGCTCACAGGAGGAATGGGTCGAGATCTACCAGGCCGGAGACGAATTGGCGCAGGCGTGGCCGATCATGCAGGGCGCGGTCGGACTCTGGTTGTGGGGCAGACCGGGCGAGCTACGCGGCGGCTCGGTCTCGGTATGGCAGGCGGAGTCGGATATGCGCCGTTTCGTCCGGTGGCCCAAGCACACCGCGATCGTGCGGGCCTGGCGCACCCGGGTCGGCATCGGCGTCGACTCCTGGCAGGCCGAATCCTTCGACGCGGACGAGATCTTGACCCGCGCGGGCGACACGATCGAGAAACCACACCGGCACGCCGCCTAATCTTGTCCGCATGACAGACCGTCCCGACCTGGCAGCAATGATCGTCCCACTGGGCCGCACCTTGATGGCGGCCGAACAACCGGTGCTGGCCGCCCACGGCCTCACCATGTGGGCATACGTCGTGCTGCTGCGTCTGGACGAGACCACCACCCGTGGCCAGGGCGTGCTGGCCGCCGAGATCGGCGCCGACAAGACCCGCATCATCGCCGTCCTCGACGACCTCCAGGAACGCGGCTTGATCGAACGCCGCCCCGACCCCGCTGACCGCCGCGCCCGTCTGCTCGCCCTCACCCCCGCGGGCCGCGAGCTCCGCGACGCGGCCCAGGCCCAGATCCAGGCGCAGGAGGACCGACTCCTCGCGAAGCTCCCCGCCGCCGACCGCCGAGGCTTCCTCAACGCCCTCACCACCCTCGCCGCCCTCCCCCGCGACGAAATCACCGGCGAGTGAACAAGATCAAGGTGTACTCAGTGCGGTGATTCGGGCGAAATTCCGCGCTGAGTACACCTTGATCTTGCTAGCCGATGTCGATGGGGTCGATTTGGACGCGCAGGGGGGCGTCGGAGCGGTGGGTGCTGCGGATGGCTTGGGCGGCGGTCAGGGCGCGGGAGAGGGCGGCGCCCGCGTTGCGGTCGGCGCGCAGGATCATGCGTTCGACCTCGGCGGGGGAGTCGCCGGAGGAGAAGGGCTTGCGCGCGCCCGGCGGGAGCGGCACCGGGCCGAGCACCTCGACATCGGCGGGAAGTTTTGCCTCGCCGAGCAATTCGGCGATCGAGTCGGTGGTGCCGTCGATGGCGGCGAAGCGGACGGCGGGTGGGAAGCGCACCTCGGTGCGCTGCTCGAGTTCGAAACCGGCGTGCCACACCGGATCCCAGCGCACCAATGCCTGCACGGTGGGCAGTCCGGCATCGGCCATGACGATGACCCTGCCGCCGGGGCGCACCAAGGCGGCGGCGGACATCCAGCGACGCAACGTATCTTCGGCGGCCCGCAGGTCGGCGCGGCCCAGCAGCGCCCAGCCGTCCAGCAGCATGGCGACCGCGTAGCCGCCGGGCACCGGGGGCTCCGCGCCGATGGTCGACACCACCACCTGCGCCCCCTCGGGCACCGTGTTCAGGATCGACGCCCCGCCCGAACCACGCACGGGCACACCGGGAAACGCACGCCCCAACTCCTCGGCAGTGCGCGACGCGCCGATCACGACGGCCCGCAGTGCCCGAGATCCGCACGCTCCACAGCGAAACGCCGCCTCGGTGATTCCACACCACCGGCAGGCGGGACTCTGCGCCTCGGCGACACCCTCACGCCCACTGCGCAAAACGCCACGTGACGCGGCGCTGTCAGGCAACGCCAGTGGGCCGTTGCAGTGACGGCACCGCGCGGGAGTCCGGCACTTGGCACACGACAGCGCCGGAATATACCCACGCCGCGGCACCTGAACCAGCACCGGCCCACCATCTTTGAGCGCCTTGCGAGCCTCCATGAACGCGACCGCAGGGATCCGAATGGCCTGCGCGATGGGGTCGCGCTCGAGTGCCGCATCGGTATCGCCGGGCGCGGTGATGCGTGGCATGACCTGCCGCAACACCGCCCGATCCGCGAGCAGGTCATGCGCCCACCCGGATTCGACGATCGCCTGCACCTCGGCCGTCCGCGAGAACCCGCCCGCCACGAACGCCGCCCCGGTCTCGTGCGCCCGCAACATCGCCACTTCCCGCGCATGCGGATACGGCGACCGCGGCTCCGCGAACGTATCGTCCCCGTCATCCCAAATAGCGATCAGCCCAAGGTCTTTCACCGGCGAGAACACCGCACTGCGAGTCCCGACCACCACCTTGGCCTGCCCCCGCAACACCGACAACCACCGCCGATACCGCGCCGACGGCCCCAACCCGGCCGCCAACCCCACCGCCGACTCCCCCACCAGCGCAACACATTCCCCCAGCACCCGATCCAGATCCCGCTGATCCGGCACCATGATCACCGCACCGCGCCCACTCCGCACGGTGACCGCGGCCAACTCCGCCAGCCGCTTCGCCCACTCCTCCCCCGGCAACGCCTGCCACCCGGCCCGCGGCCCCCGCCCCGCCTCCAGCGCCCCGAGAAACGAGTGCCCGTGCACATATCGCCCCCACGCAGGGAACTCGACGCCCAACGCCTGCACGCCCCCAGCACTCCCGGCCGCCGGCGCGCCCGCCGGCATCACCGCGGAGCCAACCGGAGCGCCGGGAAAAGCTACATCGGATCCCGCATCGACGGCCGTTCCCTCGCCGACGGCCTCCGCCCCGTCCCCACCACCCGTGCCCGAATCAGGGTGGGCCGCAGGCATTGCGCCCACGACGTCACCGGCCGACCGATCACCCATGATCGCCGTCGCGGCGTCTCGCGCACCGTCGACTCCCGAGTCCTCCTCGGTCTCATCGCGGCCGTGGTCATCCAGCTCGCCGCCACCCGTCGCGCCGTCCCCGGCGGTGACGGTGGGGCCCGTTGCATGCTCGTCACCCGAGTCGGGCAGTGCCGCCACCACCCGGCCCGCCGGAACAGGTTCGGCGGCAGGCTCGTCCGCGCCGTCACC
>NZ_JBSGBY010000122.1:0-16468 GCF_053601505.1 Nocardia sp. NPDC004722 | reverse complement strand
GCCCTCGTCGTAGAGGGCCGAGGTGAGCGCCGCCACCGGGCTGCCCGTCGCCACGACGGTGCGCAGCCGATCGGCGATTTCGAGGGTGGCCGTCCCGGCGCGGTCGCCGAGCGGGGTCCAATCGCTGAGCTTGACCGGGCCGGTGGGCTCGCAGTACCGGTCGTGGAACTCGGCGGGGGTCAGGCCGGTGCATTCGGCCCGCAGGGTCGCGGGGGCAGCGGCGATGAACAGGGTGGTGTCAAGAGTGATGGTCATTGAACTAGGTCTTCCCGACTTCTTCCGAAGAAAGTGACAGAGGGGACCAGCAAAAGAAAAGTTCATTCGGCCGCAGCGAGGGGCCGGTCCGAATCAGACCCCGCTAGCGGCGAACTACGAGTACGTGCACGCCGGCCACAAGCGCGGTGAGCGCAATGGCCTTCTTCACCGAAATCAGCACGGCGCGGTCGCGGTCGGCGACATCGAGCGCTGCGCTGCGGTTGTAGGCGGGGTTCGGCACGGGGTCGAGCATAAGGGCAGACACACCTAATGGCAACCATATTCGCAATCGACCCACGAGTAACTTCGCCGCAGGTCACCCCGCATGCGATGGGCAGCACAGCAACAGCGGACCGCGCCCTGGCAAACGCGGATGGGCCACCGAGCGACCACCCGACAAACACCCAGCTCAACGCAATTCCGACAGGCGCTCGAATAGGGTTGGCACGCACCCCCACAAGACATCGAGACCAGCCGGTTTTTGACGCAGATCACCCGTGGCTAATTTCCGCGCCCATCGATCGCCGGGCGCGTCTCGGGGCCGGAAGCTCCGCTAGCGACCGCGTAATCGATGCAGCCAGCGACGCACGAAGCCCGATGAAATCTCCGCGGACGCATCCGAGTTGGACTGGGCGGTAGCACTTTCGGATGCCACCGGAGCGGTTTCGAACATCACCGCGGCCCCTTCGGATGTCACGGGATCGGGTGAGAATTCGACAGGCTCACCGAACCGGCTCTTGAATCCGGCCGCGCAGTCGGTCAAGCGGTCGCGATAGTCGTCGGAGTCGAAGGCGAGGCCATCCCAGTTCCAGCGATCCGCGGAGGCCGCCCGGTCCACGGCAGCACGCAGAGCCCGCAGGATCGCCGGGCGGTAGACGAGTGCCACTCGCCAGTCGCGCAGGAACCTCGCGGCGAGATGGACCGTGATCGGGCTACGTCGGTGATGGCCGTAGCCCACCACCGTCACCGTGTCGTACCCCATACCCGCAAAACCACCGACGACGTAGAGCTTCGCACCGGCCGGGAAGCGCCCGTGACTGCGGCGGTCCGCCTTCGAGCCGCTGGGCCCGTACGGGTACTCCCGCATGGTGGCGATCAGGCACCACTCGGGACTGGGAGTGGTGTCCGCCTGATCGCCGTCCGACGCGGTCATCGAGTCAGTGGGCGGCCGAGTCCCACGAACGACCGACGCCCACCGAGACCTCCAACGGCACCGAGAGGTCGATGGCGTTGGACATGTGTTCGCGGGCAAGGGATTCGAGTTGGTCGCGTTCGCCGGGGGCTACCTCGAAGACGAGTTCGTCGTGGATTTGCAGGAGCATGCGGGATTTCAGGCCCGCGGTGCGGATGGCCTGCTGGGTGTCGATCATGGCGACCTTGATGATGTCGGCGGCGGTGCCCTGGATGGGGGCGTTGAGGGCCATGCGTTCGGCGGCCTCGCGGCGCTGACGGTTGCTGGAGTCGAGATCGGGGAGGTAGCGGCGGCGGCCGAAGAGGGTTTCGGTGTAGCCGACCTTGCGGGCCTGCTCGACGGCGTCGCGCAGGTAGTCGCGGATGGCGCCGAAACGGTTGAAGTAGATGTCCATCTGGACCTTCGCCTCGTCGGCGCTGATCTTCAACTGCTGCGACAGGCCGTACGCGGACAGGCCGTAGGCCAGACCGTAGGACATGGCCTTGATGCGGCGGCGCAGTTCCGGATCGACCTCGGAGATCGGGATGTCGAACGCCTTGGAGGCGACGAAGTTGTGCAGGTCCTCACCGGAGTTGAAGGCCTCGATCAGGCCCTCGTCCTTGGACAGGTGGGCCATGATGCGCATTTCGATCTGGCTGTAGTCCGCGGTCATCAGCGACTCGTAGGCAACCCCGTCCGCCGAGCCTACGACGAAGGTGTCGCGGATGCGGCGACCCATATCGGTGCGGATCGGAATGTTCTGCAGGTTCGGCTCGGTCGAGGACAGGCGACCGGTGGCGGCCACCGTCTGGTTGAAGGTGGTGTGGATGCGACCATCATCGGCGACCGACTTGAGCAGGCCGTCGACGGTCACCTTCAGACGCGTCGCGTCGCGGTGCTCGAGCAGATGTTGCAGGAACGGGTGCTGCGTCTTCTCGTAGAGGCCCTCGAGCGCGTCGGCGTCGGTGGTATAGCCGGTCTTGGTGCGCTTGGTCTTCGGCATGTCGAGCTCGTCGAACAACACCACCTGCAGCTGCTTGGGCGAGCCGAGGTTGATCTGCTTGCCGATGACGCCGTAGGCGTTCTCGGCCGCCTCGGCGACCCGGTCGGCGAACTCGCGCTGCAATTCCTCCAGCTGCGCGGAATCCACCGCGATGCCCGCGGCTTCCAGATCGGCCAGCACGCTCAGCAGCGGGAGTTCCATATCGCCGAGCAGGGCGGTGGACTCGATCCGCTCGAGCTCGGCGTCGAAGGCCTCGGCCAGGTCGGAAACCGCACGGGCGCGCAGCATCTGGGCATTCGCGACTTCGGCGTCGACCTGCTCCTCGTCGTCGAGCAGCGACAGCTGGGCCTCGCCGCCGTTGTCGACGCGCAGCTCACGGCTGAGGTAGCGCAGCGACAGGTCCTCCAGGTTGAAGGTGCGCTGGCCGGGCAGGATCAGGTAGGCGGCCAGGGCGGTGTCACTGGTGAGCCCGCCCAGCTGCCAGCCGCGCCCGCGCAGCGCGTGCATGGCGGTCTTGGCCTCGTGCAGCGCCTTCGGGATCTCCGGATCGGCCAGCCAGGCGCCCAGCGCCTTCTCGTCCTCGGGGGTCATGGTGTGCACGTCGATGTACGCGCCCTCACCGTCGGCGGCGGCGAGCGCGACGGCCTGGGTGTCGCCATGGATCGGCGCGCCGTTGCCGACCACGGAAACACCGTGCCGCAGACCGGGTTTGGCGTGCTCGGCAAGCCAGTCGGCCACGGTACCCGCGGCCAGCGCGCTGCCGCTGATCTCGAACCCGGACTCGGCTTCGGGCTCGACGGGGGCCAGGGTGTCGAACAGCCGGTCGCGCAGAACCCGGAACTCCAGCTCGTCGAAGAGCTGGTGGATGCGGTCGCGGTCCCACGGCTGCACGGCCAGCTGGTCGGGCGTGTACGGCAGCGGCACCGTCTTCACCATTTCGGTGAGCTGCCGGTTGAGCACCACGCTGGACAGGTTGGCGCGCAACGCGTCTCCGACCTTGCCCTTCACCTTGTCGACCTGATCGACCAGGGTGGCGAGGTCACCGTATTCGCTGATCCACTTGGTGGCGGTCTTCTCCCCCACGCCCGGGATGCCCGGCAGGTTGTCGCTCGGGTCGCCGCGCAGCGCCGCGAAGTCCGGGTACTGCTGCGGGGTGAGGCCGTACTTCTCCTGGACCGCCTCCGGGGTGAACCGGACCATGTCCGAGACGCCCTTCTTCGGATAGAGCACGGTGACGTCGTCGCTGACCAGCTGCAGCGAGTCCCGGTCGCCGGTGACGATGAGGACCTTGAAGCCCTCCGGCACCGCCTGCGTGGTCATGGTGGCGATGAGGTCGTCCGCCTCGTAACCCTCGATGGCCATGACGGGAATCCCCAACGCCCCCAGCACTTCCTGGGTCGTCTCCACCTGCCCCTTGAACTCGTCCGGCGTCGCCGACCGATTCGCCTTGTACTCCGGGAACGCCTCGGTGCGGAACGTCTTGCGGCTCACGTCGAAGGCCGCCGCCACATGCGTCGGCTTCTCATCCCGCAGCAGGTTGATCAGCATGGAGGTGAAGCCGTACACCGCGCCGGTGTGCTGCCCCGTCACCGTCCTGATGTTCGCGTCCCGCAACGCGTAGAACGCGCGATAGGCCAGCGAATGCCCATCCAGCAACAGCAGGACCGGCTGCTGTTCCCCGGAGTCGGACGCGGACACGACAGGACGCTGATCGGTAGAGGCAGGGGTCACCCGACAGAGTCTAGGTATCCCCACCGACATCCGTGCGCAGCGGGCACAACCGGCCCGTCGCCGCAGGTCACGTGAATCGATTTCATCCGGGGCCAGGCACCTGGTAGCGTGATCAACCGTCAAAGGGGTGTAGCTCAATTGGCAGAGCAGCCGTCTCCAAAGCGGCAGGTTGCAGGTTCGATTCCTGTCGCCCCTGCTTGAAAGGCTTCGGGCCGGTCACCAATGGTGACCGGCCCGAAGTCTTTTCGGGGGTGCCGGATTCGGCCGACACCCCCGGATTTCAGCCGACGCCGAGGTAGGCGGACTTGACGGCCGGGTCGGAGAGCAGGGCGCGGCCGCCGCCGGTTTTGGTGACCTCGCCGGTTTCCAGGATGTAGGCGCGGTCGCTGCGGGTCAGGGCCTGCTGGGCGTTCTGCTCGACCAGCAGGACCGTGGTGCCCTGGGCGTTGATGTCGGCGATGATCCGGAAGATCTGCTGAATCACCATGGGGGCCAAGCCCATCGACGGCTCGTCGAGCAGCAGCAGCTGCGGGCGGGCCATCAGGGCACGGCCGATGGCGAGCATCTGCTGTTCACCGCCGGAGAGGGTGCCGCCGACCTGCTTGCGACGCTCCAGCAGGCGCGGGAACAACTCGTAGACCCAGTCCAGGGTCTGGTTGTACTCGGCCTTGGCCTTGAACGGGCGTGCGTGGCAACCCATATCGAGGTTTTCCTGCACCGTCATGCCCGGGAAGACACCGCGGCCCTCGGGGGCTTGGATGAGCCCCTCCACGACGCGTTCGTGGGCCTTCATCTTGGTGATGTCGCGGCCCTGGAACATGATTCGCCCCCGGGTGAGCGGCAGCAGGCCGGACAGGGCACGCATGGTGGTGGTCTTGCCCGCGCCGTTCGCGCCCAGCAGGGTGACCAGCTCGCCCTGGCCGACATCGAGCGAGATGCCGTGCAGGGCTTGGATTCTGCCGTAGTTGACGACCATGTCCTCGACCGTCAGCAGCGGCTCACCGGCGGCGGGCGCTTCCGATCCGGGCTGCTTGGTGAGCGCCGGAACCGCTTCGGCGCCAATGCTCTTCGCCTCGGCCGCGTCGGCGGCGGACTCGACGTCGGCCTCATCCGGCACACCCAGGTAGGCGTTGATCACCGCGGGATCCTGGCGGATCTGCTCGGGTAGCCCGTCGGCGATCTTGCGGCCGAACTCCAGCACCACGATGCGGTCGGTCACGCCCATGACCAGGCGCATATCGTGCTCGATGAGCAGCACCGTGTAGCCGTCGTCGCGGATCTTGCGGATCAGATCCATGAGCGCGGACTTCTCGGACGGGTTGAAGCCCGCGGCCGGTTCGTCCAGGCACAGCAGTTTCGGCTCGGTCGCCAGCGCGCGGGCGATCTCCAGGCGGCGCTGATCGCCGTAGGAGAGATTGCGCGCCTTCTCCACCGCGTGCGGGGCGATACCGACGAATTCCAGCAGGGCCATGGCCCTTTCGAGCGATTCGTGCTCCTCGCTGCGATGCCGGGGCGTGCGGAAGACCGCGCCCGGCACCGACGTCTTGTGGCGGGCGTCCGCGCCCACCACCACGTTCTCGAGGGCGGTCATCTCGGAGAAGAGCCGGATGTTCTGGAAGGTACGCGCGATACCCAGGCGGGTGATCTGGTTGCGCTTGGTCTTGGTCAACGGCTTGCCGTCGAAGTAGACCGTGCCGCCCGAGGGGCGGTACACGCCGGAGATGGCGTTGAAGCAGGTGGTCTTGCCCGCGCCATTGGGCCCGATCAGCCCGAGGATCTCGCCGCGGCGGATCTCGAAGCTCACATTGTCCAGCGCGGTCAGACCGCCGAACTTCACCGTCAGCCCGTCGGTGCGCAGCAGCGGCGCACCCACGGGAGTCTCGATTTCCCGATGCGGCGCAACGACTTCCGCGACCGCGTCCGGGTCCTGGAAGACCGGCAGCACCTCGGTCACGTCGAACACACCCGCGCTGGGCTCGACCTCAGGCTGCTGGAACCCGGCCGCCATGTCCTCGTTGTCGAACAGCCCGCCTCCGGGCCCCGGCCCCGTCACTGTCCCGCTCCCGTCGCCGGCGCGGCCACCGGCCGTCGCACCGCCCGATACACCTGCCGCCCGTAGGCGAGCAGTTTCTGCCGGGCCGGGAACAGACCCTGCGGCCGGAAGATCATCAACACCACCAGGGTCAGACCGAAGAACAAATACTTGTAGTCGCCGAGGGACTGCCCGCCGACGTTCACCGACATGAACCGGTTGGGCAGGTACACGATCAGGAACGCACCCACGATCACGCCGAGCTTGTTGCCCTGGCCGCCCAGCACCACCGCGCACAGGAACAGCATCGAGTTGATGACGTTGAAGCCCTGCGGGTTGATGAACTGCACCTGGCCCGCGTACAGCGCGCCCGACAGACCGCCGATGGCCGCGCCGATCGTGAACGCCCACAGCTTGAACTTGAAGGTCGGCACGCCCATGATCTCGGCGGCGTCCTCGTCCTCGCGGATGGCCACCCAGGCGCGGCCGACGCGGCTGCGCTCCAGATTGCCGACGAACATCAGCACGATGACCACCAGCACGATGCCCAGCCAGTACCACCAGGTGCCGGAGTTGGCCCGGTCCAACAGGTTCCAGGTGTGCGTGTCGCCGAGATTGCCGGAGGAGAAGTAGCCGCCGGGATGCGTGTCGGACTCGCCGAGCTTCGGGTACTGGATGCGCGAGAGACCGAGACTGCCGTTGGTGATGTCAGGCAGGTTGTCGGCCAGCAGGCGCACGATCTCACCGAAGCCGAGGGTCACGATGGCCAGGTAGTCGCCGCGCAGCCGCAGCGTCGGCGTGCCCAGGATGAGCCCGGAGATCGCGGTCGCCAGGATCGCGATCGGCACACACACCAGCCACGCCCATTTGGTGCCGAGCCAGCCGCCGGTCTGATTCCACGGACTGTTGGGACTGGTCAGCAGGCCGACCGTGTAGGCGCCGACCGCGTAGAAGCCGACATACCCCAGATCGAGCAGACCCGCCTGTCCGACTACGACATTCAGGCCGATCGCGATGAGCGCGTACATGGCGAACTGCGCCATCACGCCACCGAAACTGGTGCCCGGCGTATCCAGCAGCGGCACCTTGAACAGCGGCAGCGCGGCCAGCACGAGCACCACCGGAACGCCGACGCCCCACTGGGCCGGGCGCGACAGTCCGCCCCACCAATTGCGGAGGGCATCGCCGACCCCGCGGCCGGAATTCTGCTGCGTGGGAATGGGTTTGGCGTGAGTCATGCGCGGGCCCTCCCCAGGCTCTCGCCCAGAATGCCGGTCGGGCGGATCATCAGCACGCCGACCAGCACCACGAACGCGACCACGTCACGCCACTGGGTGCCGAACAGGATCTGCCCGTAGTCCTCGGCCAGGCCGAGCAGCAGCCCGCCCAGCAGCGCGCCGCGCAGATTGCCGATACCGCCGAGCACGGCGGCGCTGAAAGCCTTGATGCCCAGGATGAATCCGCCGTTGTAGATGATGCCGTTGGGGATCTTGAGCGTGTACAGCAACGCGGCCGCACCGGCGAGCACGCCGCCGATGAGGAAGGTCAGCATGATGACGCGTTCCCGCGAGACACCCATCAGCGTCGCGGTATCCGGGTCCTGCGCCACCGCGCGAATGCTGCGGCCGAACTTCGTCTTGTTGATCAGCAATTCGGTGACCAGCGCCAGCACGATCGCCGCGCCGATGATCACCAGCGCGATATTGGTGACCGGGGCGTCGAAGAGCTTGAATTGCTCCGACGGCCGCACCAGGGTGATCGGCTGCTGCGCGTTGAGGCCGCCGAGCTTGTTGCCGGTCAGCTTCGGCAGCAGGTAGTGCACGAATTCCTGCAGCACGAACGACATTCCGATCGCGGTGATCAGGAAGATGAGCGGCTTCGCGCCGCGTTTGCGCAACGGGCGATACGCCACCCGTTCGAGAGCGACGGCCGCCACGCCCGACACCACCATGCCGAAGATCATGGCCGCCACCAGGTAGACGATGGTCAGCGCCGCACCCTGGGAATACACGTCACCGCTGGCCGCGAATCCGAAGACCATCAGGCCGACCAGCTGACCGAACATGCCCAGCATGAATACTTCCGAGTGGGCGAAATTGATCAGTCGCAGCACACCGTAAACCAGGGTGTATCCGACCGCGACCAACGCGTAGATCGAACCGTAGGTCAAGCCTTCCACGGTGAGCCGCCAGAACTGATCGACGACACCGGAGACATTGAATTCGATGGAACTGCTCGCCAGCAGCGTCACATCGGCCAGAGCGGGTGCAGACATTCGTAACTTTCGCCGAGGGAGGAAAACAGCGTGTGCCGAAAACCGATTCGGCACACGCTGTTCCGAACAACTCCTGAGCGCTACTTGACCTGGTACATCCAGATCAGAGCGTTCGCCAACTCACCGGTGGTACCCCACTTGTACTCGCGCGCCAGGCCCTGGCCGTCGTAGTTGCGCGCGAAGTCGACCAGGTCGGGGCGGGTGGTCTTACCGGCCTCGATGCCCTTGAGCACGATCGTGGTCAGGTCGTAGCCCTCGGTGGAGTAGGTGCCGGGGTCGAAGCCGCTCAGGGCCTTGTACGCGGCGGCGAACTTGTCGGAGGCCGGACCACACGGGCACGACAGCAGCGCGTCCTTGGAAGCGCTACCCGCCTGCTTGACGAACTCGACGTCCTTGGTGCCGTCGTCGGAGATGAAGGTCGCGGTCACGCCGCCGCTGCGCAGCTGGCTGACCAGCGGGGACGCCTCGGCGTAGTAGCCGGCGTAGAAGATGCCGTCCGGCTTGGCCGACGCCATCTTGGAGACCGTCGCGGAGAAGTCCTTGTCCTTGGCCTTCACGTTCGCGGCGCAGCTGGAGTCGGCGATCGAACCCAGGCCCTCGGTCACGGTCTTGGCCAGGCCGGTGCCGTAGTCGGAGTCGTCGGCGATGACACAGATCTTCTTGAACTTGCCGGTGCCCTTGAGGTATCCGGCGACGGCCGGACCCTGCACGCCGTCATTGCCGAGGCCGCGGAAGAAGTTCTTCCAGCCGTTGGTGGTGAGGGTGACGTTGGTGGCCGACGGGGTCAGCGACAGCAGGTTGGCGTCGCTGAGGATCTGACCGGTCGCCTTGGTCTCACCGGAGAAGGTGGGGCCGATCAGCGCCACGATCGACGGATCGCTCACCACGGTCGGGATGACCTGGCTGGCCTTCTGCGGGTCGCCCTCGGTGTCGAACTGCTTGACCGTCACCTGGCAGCCGGGGTTGGCCTTGTTGTGCTGATCCAGCGCCAGCTGCACACCGCGCACGATGTTGAGGCCGAGGTTGGCGTTGTCGCCGGTCAGCGGGCCGGCCATGCCGATCGTCGTCGGCGCGCACTTGCCCTTGCCGTCACCCGCGGGATCCGCGGCCGCGGTCGCGTCCTTGACCGGAACTTCCTTGCCTTGACCATCGACCTGCACGAGCGGCTGAATGGTCAGCGCCGAGGCGCCACCACCACCGGAATTATCCGTGGATTTGCTGCTACAACCCGCCGACGTCAGGGCCAGGACCGCCGCCGCGCCGATGACTACCGCTCGCGCCGTGCGACTGTGTCGCAGCGAAGACGTGCGCGTCATTGAACCAAGCACGATTCACCTCATGTTCTGTGCTCCCCCGGGGTGAGCCGGAGAGGGCCGCCCCATCGATCGGCCCGTCCAGAACATAGCCTTGCCACGTTAGGTCCGCATCACATTCGAATCATCCATGTGACATCGCAACAAAAGAAAAAGCCCCGTTGTTACCGGACTGTAAATTTCTACAGTTGATTCACGGCAACAACAGGGCTACGCGATGGCAACCGCGCGCTACTTCGGCGCGAGATTCTCCAGCACCACTTCCGCGACCGCCTTCATGGTGGTGCGACGGTCCATGGCCGTGCGCTGAATCCACTTGAACGCCTGCGGCTCCGATAGACCCTGCGTCTGCATGAGCACACCCTTGGCGCGTTCGACCAGCTTGCGCGTCTCGAGGCGGTCGGTCAGATTCGCGACCTCGCTCTCGAGCGCCGCGATCTCATGGAATCGCGATGCGGCCAATTCGATCGCCGGCACCAGGTCCGACTTGGTGAACGGCTTCACCAGGTACGCCATCGCACCGGCGTCGCGGGCCCGCTCCACCAGATCACGCTGGCTGAAGGCGGTCAGGATGACCACCGGCGCAACGCGTTTCGACGCGATCTCGGCCGCCGCGTCGATGCCGTCCCGGCGCGGCATCTTCACGTCCATGATCACCAGATCCGGCCGCAGCTCCTCGGCGAGATCGACGGCCTGCTGACCGTCGCCCGCCTCACCCACCACGTGATAGCCCTCCTCCGAGAGCATCTCCACCAGGTCCATCCGGATGAGCGCCTCGTCCTCGGCAACCACCACCCGCTTGGGGGCGTTCGCCGCGGCATCCTTCTTCGAACCGCCCCCTGCTGTCGTTCCCATAGATGAACCCCTGTCGCTTCCCGATTACCGATTACCCGATGCCACCTCGTCTTGCGCCACCCTCACAGGACCGGCACGCACCCGAGTACCCCAAAGAGTACCGTCGACCCGCTCTTACAACCCACGTACCCAGCGCAAACCGACCAGTATCACAACGGTGTAGTCCCCCCACCCCCCTCGATTAGTTGTATCCCCCACCCACCCGCTATCATTTCCCGTCGGTGCGCCGAGTTGGCGGAAGTGGCAGACGCGACGGTCTCAAAAACCGTTGTCCGAAAGGACGTGTGGGTTCAAGTCCCACACTCGGCACCAAGTGGGAGGGCCGTTCCGGAATCACCGGGCGGCCCTTTCTTTATGCCTGACATCGCGCCGCGTGGCTGCCCGACGCCCCGGGAGCGGGAAGGCGGCGGCGCAGACCGGCGCGAACAGGCCGGTCACGGCGCGTGCGAATTCCGTTCGAGTGACGCCCAATCGACGCAGGGCCGGGCCGTGGTCGGCGAGGACCACCAGCAGCGCGCCGCCCAGCAGCACCCACCAGATCGCGCGGACGAAGAGGCGCGGCAGCACGGGGGTTGTCGCGAAAGCCAGTCGGAGACGCTGGGTATGGAACGGGATGTGGCGTTGCTCGTCGGCGACGATGAGGGCGGCGGTGCGGGCGGTGAGGGAGTCGGCGGAGCCGTCCCGGAGAGCCCGGTAATAGGGGACGGCGATGACCTCGGCAACCGAAAGCACCATCAACTCGAGGCGAAGGCCGAGGCCGCGGCGCAGCCGGATGAAGATCGCATCCGTCCAGTGACGCGAAATGGTCTCGTGCCCTGCGGAATTCAGGAGATGACGCAGCAGGCGGGCATGATTCTGCTCCTCGGCGACGAACAATCGGACCGCGGCGGCGTACACCGGATCCCCCGCCGCCTCGGCCTTGGCGATCAGATTCGCACCGTCCCCGGATTCACCGACCTGGAAACGCTGGATGCTGCGGATCAAGGCGGGCGCCAGACTCGCCCCGATCGCCCAGTCGGGATCGCCGGCTCGCGACCGAGCCCGAGCCTTGGCCTCGAATTCGGCTGTCCACCGAGCGAATGCGTGCGTGTCGTCCATGAGCCGTCCCCTCTGACCAGGTTCGGGGATCGACTCTAGAAAGAGGATGCGTGGATCGGACGGACACGATGTGGAGATTGTGTGCGGACGTCGGCGGTGCGCCGTCAGCTGCCGGAGGAGCTCGCGGAGGAGCTGCCGGAGGCGAGGGAGTTGAGGACGCCGGTGAGGTAGCCGCCGGCGAAGGAGGCGCCGAGGTTGGCGGCGGCGCTGCCGAGGAGGGCGCCCGCGCCCGCGCCGTAGACGGTGCCGACGCCCAGGGCGTTGCCGAGGCTCTCGGCCGAGCCGGACGACGGGGTGTCCACGTCGGCCGCGGTGAGCGGAATGCCTTCCGCCGCAGCGGTTCCGACGTTGCAGGCCAAGGCGGCGCAGGCGGCGATACCGGCGAGAACGATTCGTTTCTTCATCACGAGGCGTGAGTATATGAAACAGAGTCGATTCAGATGATCGAATGCAGGCACCCGGGTTTGGCTTACTGAAGTTTCACATTCCGCTGCGGCGGCGGGGCGGGTCGCGCAAGATCGTGTCCCGTAGTCCGCGACAGCACGGTGGAGGCCGCATGCGAATCACGATGACCTCGTTGGCGAAAGTTGGGGCGGCCGGGGTGGTGATCGTGGCGGCGTGCGGGGGGTGCTCGTCACAGACGGGTGGGACCGCGGCACCGGTGGCGACGACGCAAGGACAGACGACGATGACGGTTCCGGGAACCACGACAGCGGCGGCCGGTGCGCCGAAAGCCAAGTCGGGGCTGCCGACCGCGGCGGACGGGAACAACCTCGACGCCTGCGCCAACGGGAACTGCGAGATTCAAGTGGACGGGCCGACGACGATTCCGGTACCCGGCATGCCGCTGATCGGAGGGAAGGTGCAGATTCAGCAGATTTCGAGCATGGCGGTGACGGCGGCGGCATCGGTGTTCGGGTTTCCGGCGTCGAGCACCGCGCCTTCGGGCGGGACCATGTTCCTCAACGGTCTGACCATCAAGGTGGTTGCCGTGCAGGGCAGCTCGGCCGTGTTGCGGCTGAGCACCTAGATACCGCGGGACGACACCGGACGGGTGGGTGAAACGGGCCTACACTGCGGGCAGGGGCCGCGGTGCGGGCTTCGAACCGGACGCCTGGGTCGGACGTAGGTCTGCACAGGGCGGTTCGATGTGCGGAGGTCGTACGGATGCGGGTGCAGAGAGTTACTGCGGACCTGACGGAATATCCGGATCTGGTCGTGATATTGCTCGGGATGCGAGTGCGCACTCCGCGGGGGATCTTGCGGCTGCTCGGGGTCGGTCCGAAGCTGTATCGGTCGCATCGGGATCGACCCGACGGACTTTTGTCGCACGAGGATGTGGTGTGGTCGCTGTGGCCGCCGCATTGGGGGGCACGGCAGTACTGGCGGGATTTGGAAAGCCTGGAGCGGTGGACGCGGTCGGAGCCGCACCGGGTCTGGTGGCAGCAGTTCCTGAAGGATTCCGGCGGGACCGGATTCTGGCACGAGGCCTATTTCGCCAGGGGCGGAATCGATTCCGTGTACGACGATATGGCCGCGCCCACCGGGCTGGCCCGGTTCGCGCGGACCGTCCCAGCTCGGGGACGGTTGTTCTCGACCCGGGGCCGGGTGCGCGGCACGGGTGCGGACGGCGCTCCGCTACCCGAAATCGAGCCTGTGGTAAAGGAATCCGCGCTTTATGATTCGGATCCCGGCAATGGCCGCTCGGCTATTGATTTACCGCAGCACGGCGGGCATGCTCACATGCCAGGGGTATTGACCCGGCACCGATCCGACATTCCGGTGAACGGGAACCAACAGCAGGTGAGCGACATTCGGCCGACGAATGAACATCGTGGTTGAAACCTGTGATCCGGTCACGAAAGTGTTTCGAATCGACAACGCCCGGCATAGGTTATCGGCATGCATGTGCTGTTCGTGTGCAGCGGAAATGTTTGCCGATCCGTCATTGCCGAACGCCTCACCCTGGCGGTGGCCGCTGAACACGGACTACAGGAGCTATCCGCCGAGAGTGCCGGCGTGCGCGCACTGGTCGGATTCCCGGTGGAACCCCTTGCCGCACAGACGATTGTCGGACTCGGCGGGAACGCCGACAACTTCAAGGCCCGCCGCCTGAAGGCGGAGATGGTGCATCGCGCCGACATGGTGCTCACCATGACCGACAAGATCCGCGACCAGGTGCGCGATCTGGTGCCCGAGGCGTTGCCGCGCACCTTCACCCTGCTCGAGGCGTACCGCATCGCGAAGGTCAGCGGTGCGCGCAGCGTGGTCGGATTGCATGCCGCGCGCGACGATCTCGCCTATGTCGGCCGGGAGAACATCTCCGATCCGGTCGGCCTGTCGCCGCAACAGTATTGCGATGTCGGCGACCGCATCGCCGAGGCGCTGGTGCCGCTGCTGCTCGCGCTGCACGCGCATCAGCAGGCCACGGTGCATCCACGCAGTGTCGCCGACGGGCAGCCGCCGCTGCTGGTGATCGACGGCGGACGCGGCGAATCGGGCAGACGCGCCGAACGCCCCAAGTCGGTCGAATCTTCCCAGCAGGCAACCGAATACTCGCGGCAGCAGGCGGCCGATTACGCACGGCAGGCCGGTCAGGCGCCCCGGCGCGCGGCGGAATCGGCCGGATAGCAGGCGATCCCGGCGGACCCGGCCGGTCGGAATCCCCGCGTGTCAATACACCTTGCTGCGAGGTTGGTCCGGTAAGGGATTACACTCGCGCGCGGAACATTTACCAGTTCCGCCGAACGCCACTGCCGGTGGTTCGACACAAGAACAGGACCAAGGACATGCCGAAGCGCATTTCGGATGTTTCGCTCCATGTTTACGTGACAGCTCAGACCTTGAACCGCGTCACCGAAACCGTGTGCCGCGTGGTCGATGAATACGTCGCCGATCGAGATATCTTCGCGTGGCGCTTCACCCTCCCGGTGGAGTGCGACGAACCCACCCACACCGTGCTCGAAACCCAGTGGCGGCTGGATCATCCCGACGCCGAACCGGGCGAGCGCCGTACCTACGAGATCGCGCTGAGTCTGGTGGGCGAGGCCCGTCAACTAACCAAGGCGGGCATCGCCAAGCTCGAGCAGCGCTTGGTCCTGGAGCTGTCCGCCACCGAACCGGTCCCGTACATCGTGCACGCGCTCCAGCGGGAAAACTTCGACCTCGAAGAGAACCGGGAACTGATTTAGGGGCCCGAACGCGAAACGGGCCGTACCCGAAGGGGTACGGCCCGAAAAGCATGTCGAACTCAGCGGCGCGCCGGGAAGTGGCGGATCACGCCTTCCTGCACCGTGGTCGCGAGCAGCTCACCGGTGCGGGAGTAGAAGTGGCCGCGGGCCAGGCCGCGGGACCCCGCCGCCACCGGCGACTCGGTCGCGTAGAGCGCCCAGTCGTCGAAGCGGAAGGGGCGGTGGAACCAGATGGAGTGGTTCACGGTGGCCGCGATGATGCGGTCCCAGCCCCAGGACAGGCCGTGCGTGGTGACGATGGAGTCCAGCACCGTGGTGTCGGACGAATACGCCAGCGCCGCAACGTGAATCAGCGGATCATCGGGCAGCGTGCCGTCGGTGCGCATCCAGACCCGGTTGTATTCCAGGCTCTCGCCCTTGCCCTTGAGGATCCAGGCCGGGTCGTTGGTGTAGCGCATCTCGATGGGATGCGGTGCGTTGATGAACATCTGGAGCTTGTCCTCCATGCCCACGAACGACTCTTCCACGCGGGGAAGGTCTTCCGGGCCGGGGACGTCGGGCAGGGGCGCGCCGTGCTCGAGCCCCTTGCCCCAGTCCTGGAATGCGGCGAGCATGACGAACAGCTCCTGCCCGTCCTGGTACGCCGTCACCGTGCGGTTGGCGATGGAGCGTCCGTCCCGGTGCCGATCGACGTGATATTCGATCGGCGCCTTGGGATCTCCGCCGCGCACGAAGTGCGCGTTGATCGCGTGGATCGGACGCTCCGGGCCCACCGTGCGGCCCGCGGCGATGATCGCCTGGGCCACCAGCTGGCCGCCGAACGTGCGGCTCCATACCTTCTCCGGATGGTGACCGAGGAAGATGTCGGGTCCGTTCTCCTCGAGGTCGAGCAGGCGCAACAGCTCCCGCAGGTCCTCGGCTCGATCGCTACCCTCGGGGTCCGCGACGACGTCCGCAGACGTCTCGTCCAGCGACGCACTCAAACTAGTGGTCCTCCTCGCCGATGCGATGCACGTGGATCAGGTTGGTGGACCCGACAGTACCCGGGGGCGAACCGGCCACGATGACCACCAGGTCACCCTTCTTGTATCGCCCGATCGAGAGCAACGCGTTATCCACCTGGTGGATCATCTCGTCGGTCGTGCCCACCGGAGGAACGATGAACGTTTCCACGCCCCACGTCAAGGCGAGCTGGCTGCGGATCGACGCCTGCGGCGTGAAGGCCAGCAGCGGCAGCGGGGTGTGCAGGCGGGCCAGGCGGCGCACCGTGTCACCGGACTGCGTGAAGGCAACCAGCGCTTTGGCATTCAGGCGCTCGCCGATGTCGCGGGCGGCGTAGGAGATGACACCGCGCTTGGTCCGCGGCACGTGGGTCAGCGGCGGAACACGGGTCGAGGACTCGGATTCCACGGCGTGCACGATGCGGGCCATGGTGCGCACGGCCTCGATCGGGTAGTCGCCGACCGAGGTCTCGCCCGAGAGCATGACCGCGTCCGCACCGTCGAGCACCGCGTTGGCCACGTCGCTGGCCTCGGCGCGCGTCG
>NZ_JBSGBY010000121.1:0-16489 GCF_053601505.1 Nocardia sp. NPDC004722 | reverse complement strand
CGTCGCCACCCGACCGGCGTAGTCTCCACAAGCGCAGGCCCAGACCAATACCGGAGGCGAACCATGACCGCACCGGCGGTGCGCGCGTACTACACGGCCGACGAAGTCCGGGCGATGGAGGCCGAACTCTTCACCCGGGTACCCGACGGAATGCCCATGCGGCGGGCCGCTTTCGGCCTCGCCGACGTGGTGGCGCGGGAACTGCGCGAACGCACCGGCGGCGTGGTCGGACGCTCGGTCACCCTGCTCGTCGGCTCCGGCGACAATGGCGGCGATGCGCTGTGGGCGGGCTCGTTCCTGCGCAAGCGCGGTGTCGCTGTACGCGCGGTTCTGCTCTCACCCGACCGCGTCCATCTCGAGGGTTTGGCGGCGTTGTGCCGGAGGGGCGGTCGCATCCTGTCCGCGCCGCTGTCCGCCGACGAACTCCGGGCCGATCGGATGCCGCCCGGCGCGATCCTCCACCTGAGCACCAGCCTCGATGTGCCATGGCCCGTGCGTGATCTGCTCGGCGAACCGGACCTGGTGGTGGACGGCATCGTCGGCATCTCGGGCCGCGGCCCGTTGCGGCCGGTGGCCGCCGCGGTGGTCGCGGGCGTGCGCTGCCCGATCATCGCCGCCGACCTGCCCAGCGGAGTCGACTGCGATACGGGTGCCGTGACCGGCCCCGCCGTGGTCGCCGACGTCACCGTCACCTTCGGCGCGTTCAAGCCGGTGCACGCCCTGGCCGCCCCGCACTGCGGCCGAATCGAGTTGGTACCCATCGGATTACGCGAGGGCTACGCGAATCTGGCTGCGCTGGAGCCGCATACCGTCGGTGCGGAGTGGCCGGCGCCCGGTCCTTCGGACGACAAGTACACCCAGGGCGTCACCGGAGTCTGCGCGGGCAGCGCCGCCTACCCCGGCGCGGCGGTGCTGTGCACCGGCGGCGCGGTGGCCGCCACCTCCGGCATGGTCCGCTACGCGGGCACGGGCGCGGCACAGGTGCTGGCGCATTTCCCGGAAGTGATTGCCGCCGAATCCGTTTCCGCCACCGGCCGGGTCCAGTCCTGGGTCTTCGGCCCCGGCGCGGGCACCGATGCCGCCGCCCGCGACCGCCTCGCCGAAATCCTCGCCACCGACCTGCCCGTCGTGGTCGACGCCGACGGCCTCACCCTGCTCGCCGCCGAACCCGATCTGGTGGCGGGTCGCAGCGCCTCGACCGTGCTGACGCCGCACGCCGGTGAGTTCGCCCGTCTGACAGGCTCCGAACCGGGCCCCGATCGGGTGGCCGCCGTCCGCAAGCTGGCCGAATCCTGGCAGGTCACAGTCCTTTTGAAGGGGCGCGCGACCTTGATCGCGAGCCCTGGCCGCCCAGTCCTCGTCAACGAGGCGGGCGGCTCCTGGGCCGCCACCGCAGGCTCCGGCGACGTCCTCTCCGGCATCATCGCGGCCCTCCTCGCCACCGGCGCCCACCCGTCCGGCGCCGCCGCCTTCGCCGCCCGCGCCCACTCTCTCGCCGCCAACCTGGCCGCCCACGCCACCACCACCGCCGGAGCCCCGATCTCCGCCTCCCCCTTGCTCTCCCACCTCCGCGAAGCCATCGGCACGCTGCGCGAACTCGCCTCTACCTGACGAGGCCGCACGTTGGGGCACACCGCCGTTCGAGCGGCGGCCACGGCTCCGCCCTGTGTCGTAGCGGCGCGGTGCGCTCAGGTCGCCGACGTCATCGGCATGTCGCGCGAACTCGCCGACGCCTGATGATCGTGCGGGGCGGGTCCCATGCTCGGAGGCGGTCGCATCGGTACTGGCGGGTGTCATCGTGTCGTCGCGGCGAGGTGGGATGTGTGCTCGACGAGGTATTTCGGGCAGGTCAGCGCGGTGCGGGGGTGGCCGGCGCGGGCAGGGCTGCGATGGCCGCGAGGTGCAGCGCTTCACGGGCGGCGCGGACGACCGGGTGGCCACCGGTGCCACTGCGGTAGGCCAGGTGGGTGCGGCGGCGGGTCGGTAGTGGAGTGAGATGCACACCGCCGGGGACGGTCGGTGCGCCCAATTCCGGGACCAGGGCCACGCCTTGGCCCGCGGCGACCAGGGCGAGCACGGTGCCGAAGTCGTCGGCGTGGTGGCGGATGCGCGGGGTGAATCCTGTTGCGAGGCAAGATCGGACGGTCATCTCGTGGCACAGGGTGCCTGGAGTCCCCGCGATCCATTGGGAATCAGCGTGCGCGGCAAGCGGTTTCGAGTGGGCGTTCGGGGCCTGCCGGTTCGTCGCGGGCTGCGTGGCGGGTAACAGCGTTGCCAGGTAGACGGTCTCTTCGAGTAGCGGTTCGGTCTCCAAGCCAGGTTCCGGGGCCAGCGGGACGTAGTCGTACTCCTGTAGGAGGGCGATATCGAGGGACTCGGCGCGCAAAGCTGACGGGGCGGCGGCCGGATCCAGTTCGCTGACAAGGAGTTCCAAGAGAGGGTGCTCCCGGCTGAGGGTGACCAGGGCGGGGGAGAGGATGGTGTGGACGGCGGTGGGGAAGGCGCCGATGCGCAGGGTGCCGGTGAGTTCGGTGCGGGCGGAGGCGAGTTCGGCGGTGGCCTGTTCCAGGACGGCGAGGATGGTTTCGGTGTGCTCGACCAGGCGCAGGGCGGCGGGGGTGAGGGTGACGCTGCGGCCGGTGCGTTCCAGCAGCGGGACGCCCGCGTCGCGTTCGAGGGCGGTGAGCTGCTGGGAGACGGCGGAGGGGGTGTAGGTGAGCGCGTCGGCGACGGCGGCGATGGTGCCGCGGTGCGCGAGTTCGCGCAGCAGTCGCAGGCGGCGGACATCCAGCATCAGCTGAGCTTACGCTCGGCGGTAGAAACGTGAAATAGACCTGACGCATCCCGTCCAGCAGCATGGGCGGCATGACTTTCACCGGCCTGTACGTGCCCCTGGTCACGCCCTTCACCGCCGCCGACGAGGTGGCCGGGGACGCCCTGGAAGCACTCGCCCATCAGTGCCTCGACGCGGGCTTCCAGGGTAGGCGGAGTACCCCATCCCAGCCGCGAACTCGACCGGACGGTCCCCAAACGGCAAGACCCCCGCCCGAACCGGAGTTCGCGCGGGGGTCGATGTTCTCGCTGGTCAGCGACCGACGATGAGGGTGTCGCCGTCGGGGGTGACGTTGACCCGGACGGTGTCGCCGTCCTTCACCTCACCGGCCAGCAGTTCCTTGGCGAGGGAGTCGCCGATGGACTGCTGGATGAGCCGGCGCACCGGGCGCGCGCCGTAGGCCGGGTCGTAGCCGCGCACGGCCAGCCAGAAGCGGGCCGAGTCGGAGACGTCCAGCTTCAGGCGGCGGTGCGAGAGCCGCTGCTGCAGCTGGTTCAGCTGGATGTCGACGATCCGCTCCAGCTGCTCCTCGTCGAGCGCGTGGAACATGACCACGTCGTCGAGCCGGTTGAGGAACTCCGGCTTGAAGGCGCGGCGCACCGCGTTCATGACCGTCTCCCGGTCACCGCCCGCACCCAGATTCGAGGTCAGGATGAGGATGGTGTTGCGGAAGTCGACCGTGCGGCCCTGACTGTCGGTCAGGCGGCCCTCGTCGAGCACCTGCAGCAGGATGTCGAAGACGTCCGGGTGGGCCTTCTCGATCTCGTCGAACAGCACCACCGTGTACGGGCGTCGCCGCACCGCCTCGGTGAGCTGGCCGCCCTGGTCGTAGCCGACATAGCCCGGGGGCGCACCGACCAGGCGGGCCACCGAGTGCTTCTCGGAGTACTCACTCATGTCGATGCGGACCATGGCGCGCTCGTCGTCGAACAGGAAGTCCGCCAACGCCTTCGCGAGCTCGGTCTTACCGACACCGGTCGGGCCCACGAACATGAAGGAACCGGTCGGGCGGTTGGGGTCGGCGACCCCGGCCCGCGCGCGGCGCACGGCATCCGACACCGCTTGCACGGCTTCGCTCTGCCCGACGACCCGGCGGCCCAGCTCGTCCTCCATGCGCAGCAGCTTCTGGGTCTCGCCCTCCATCATCTTGCCCACGGGGACACCGGTCCAGGCGGACACCACCTCGGCGATATCGTCCGGGCCGACCTCCTCCTTGAGCATGACGTCACCGTCGGCGGCGGTCTTCGCCTTGGCCTCGGCCTCGTCGAGTTCCTTCTCCAGCTTGGGGATTCGCCCGTACCGGAGTTCCGCGGCCTTGGCGTAGTCGCCGTCGCGCTCGGCCCGCTCGGACTCGCCGCGCAGCCCTTCGAGCTGCTCCTTGAGCACCGACACCGAGTCGATGGCCTGCTTCTCGTTCTGCCAGCGCGTCATCAACTGGTTGAGCTTCTCGCGGTCGTCGGCGAGCTCGGACCGCAGCTTCTCCAACCGCGCCTTGGAGCCCTCGTCGGTCTCCTTGGCCAGCGCCAGCTCCTCGATCTCGAGGCGTCGCACGACGCGCTCGATCTCGTCGATTTCCACGGGGCGCGAATCGATTTCCATGCGCAGCCGCGACGACGCCTCGTCCACCAGGTCGATGGCCTTGTCCGGCAGGAACCGGGAGGTGATGTAGCGGTCGGACAGGGTCGCGGCCGCCACCAGCGCGGAGTCGGTGATGCGCACGTGATGGTGGGTCTCGTAGCGCTCCTTGAGCCCGCGCAGGATGCCGACGGTGTCCTCCACCGACGGCTCGCCCACCAGCACCTGCTGGAAGCGCCGTTCCAGGGCCGCGTCCTTCTCGATGTACTTGCGGTACTCGTCGAGGGTGGTCGCGCCGACCAGCCGCAGCTCGCCGCGGGCGAGCAGGGGCTTGATCATATTGCCCGCGTCCATGGCGGATTCGCCGGTCGCGCCCGCGCCGACGATGGTGTGCAGCTCGTCGATGAACGTGATGATCTGCCCCGCGGAGGATTTGATCTCCTCCAGCACGGCCTTCAACCGCTCCTCGAACTCACCGCGGTACTTCGCGCCCGCGACCATCGCGCCCAGGTCGAGCGAGATGAGCTTCTTGTCGCGCAACGATTCCGGGACGTCGCCCGCGATGATGCGCTGGGCCAGGCCCTCCACGATCGCGGTCTTGCCGACGCCGGGCTCGCCGATGAGCACCGGGTTGTTCTTGGTGCGGCGGCTCAAAACCTGGACGACACGGCGGATTTCGTGATCACGCCCGATGACCGGGTCCAGTTTGCCCTCGCGGGCGGCGGCGGTCAGGTCGGTGGAGTACTTCTCCAGCGCCTGGTACTGGCCCTCCGGGTCCTGCGAGGTGACACGGGCATTGCCGCGCACCGCGGTGAACGCGTCGCGCAGCGCGTCGGCGCTCGCGCCGTACTTCAGGAGCAGTTGGGAGACATCGGAATCCCCGGCGGCCAGGCCGTAGACCAGATGCTCGGTGGAGACGTACTCGTCGCCCATCTCGGTGGCCAGCCGCTGCGCCGCGGTGACCGCGGCCAGCGCCTCACGCCCGAGATTGGGGCTGGTGGTCGCGCCGCTGGCGCGGGGCAGCCGGTCGACGATGTCCTGGGCCTCGCGCCGGACCGTGGCGGGGTCGACGGCGACGGCCTTGAGCAAGGGGGCGGCGATGCCGTCGGTCTGATCCAGCAACGCCACCAGCAAGTGCGCCGGACGGATCTCCGGGTTTCCGGCGGCGGAGGCCGCTTGGAGGGCGGCGGTCAGCGCCGCCTGGGTCTTGGTGGTGGGATTGAACGAGTCCACTGTCACCTTCCTACTAGTCGTTGCTGACTACAACGCGGTAGAAGTTGAGTCTGTTCCGCTCAAGTCTGACCAGTTTCCGACGCCAAGTCCAGAGTCCGAGGCCCGTTCCTACGCTACGCGTACGATGGGCGCATTCGTTGACGCATCACACCTGCTCATCGCCAGCCAGCTCTCGGGACTCTCAGGGGCTTCCCCTGAAACCCCTTTCGGAGATGGCGCCACGTGAAGGAGTTCTATGCGCGCGATCGTCGTCCGTGAATTCGGTGGCCAGCCTGAGCTCGCCGACATGCCGATACCCGAGGTAGGACCGGGTCAGGTCCAGATCCAGATCGAGGCGGCGGGGGTGAATCCCTTCGACAAACGGATCATCGACGGCTTCCTGGACGGCAAACTGCCGCACGACTTTCCACTGATTCCCGGTACCGACGGCGCGGGCACCATCACCGCGGTGGGTTCGGGGGTGAACGATTTCGAGATCGGTGAACGGGTGGTCGGGAAGTTCCTGATCCCGCCGGTCGGACACGGGACGTTCGCCGAATACATCGTGGTCCCGCGCGACAGCGCCATCGCCAAACTCCCTGACGAGGTCACCGCGATCCGGGCGGCCGCGCTGCCGACCGCGGGCATCACCGCGCTCGACCTCATGCACGCGGCCGAGGTGCGCGGCGGCCAGAAGATGCTGATCGTCGGCGCGTCCGGCGGGGTCGGCTCGTATCTGGTGCAGTTGGGCGCGCTGGCCGGGGCGCACGTCATCGCCACCGCCCGCCCCGACGACACCGATCGCATGATCCGGCTGGGCGCGACCGAGGTGGTGAACTACGGCCGGATCGCCGTCACCGACTCGCCCACGCACGCCGAGAGTTCCGAGCTGTCGATCGCGGACTCGGTGCGGATCACCGATCCGGGCGGCATCGATGTGCTCTTCGATCTGGTCTCCCCGCCGCCCGTCTTCGCCGACAACGCGAGCCTGGTGAAGTCCGGCGGCGCGGCCTATTCGACCATCTGGTCCGCCGACGAAGCCGATCTGAAGGCACGCGGCCTCACCGGCGGCAATCTCGAATCCCACGGCGGCGCTGCCGAATTGCGCGAACTGCTGCGTCTGGTCGGCAATGGCGACCTGATGGTCCCGATCCGCAACATGCCCCCGCTGGCCGAGGCCGCCGATGTCATCGGCGCGCCGGGCGCACGGGGCAAGACGGTGCTCGTCATCTGAGCCCTACCGCACCCGCCACTTGAACCTCGAGTTACACAAAACGACCGGCCCTCCGCTATATCCGTGCGACCACCAAGTTTTCAGGGATACTTGACGCGGAGGTCCGCCTGGCAGCAGGCGTTCCGGGGTTTGTTCCAGAGGAAGGGAAGCTCGACGTCGTGGATGCGCGTTCTGCAGCGCTGGTCCGCGCAAACTTTCGGACAGTCGTCGAGGCCCCCAACGGGCCCGAACGGCTGATCAGCGCGTTCTACGGTCATCTTTTCGCGGAGATCCCCGCCCTGCGGGAACTTTTTCCCTCCGCCATGGACATGCAGCCCAAACGGTTGGTCACGGCCATCCAGTTCGTGCTCGACAATCTGGAGGACTGGGATCGTGCCCAGCGCTTCCTGGAGCAACTCGCGCGCGACCATCGCAAATATGGGGTGGAGGCCGCGCACTACGACATCGCCGGGCGCGCCCTGCTCTCGGCCTTCCGCAGCTACAACGGGGCCGCCAACTGGTCGCGGCCGCTGGAGGCGGGCTGGCGCGACATCACCATCCTGATCTCGGCGTCCATGGCCATCGGCGCGAATTCCGATAAGTCGCAACCCTATTGGGAGGCGACGGTGGTCGGGCACCGGCGCGTGGTGGACGATCTGGCCATCGTCCGGCTGCAGACCGACACCCCGATTCCGTATCAGGCCGGGCAGTACGTGCCCATCGCCATTCCGCAGCGGCCCAAGATGTGGCGCTACCTGTCCCCGGCGATCCCCACGAACCCCTACGGCGAGATCGAATTCCATGTGCGCAAGGTGCGCACCGGCTGGGTGAGCCCGGCCATCGTGAACGAGACGCAGGTCGGCGACCGGTGGATGATCGCGGCGCCGCTGGGCGGACTGCACGTGGATCTGAGCCGCCGCAAGGATGTGCTGATGATCGGCTCCGGCACCGGCATCGCGCCGCTGCGGGCGCAGTTGATCGAGATGGGCCGCCGCGGCATCAATCCGCGGGTGCACCTGTTCATGGGCGGGCGCTACCCGTGTGATCTCTATGATGTGGAGAACATGTGGCAGCTCTCGCAATCCAATCCGTGGCTCACGGTGATCCCGGTGTGCGAGAACGAGACCAACCCATGGTGGCATCCGTACCCGCCCGCCGAGACGCCGTTCGGCATGCACCGCCGCCTGATCGGCAATCTGGGCGCGGTGGTGGCCAGCTTCGGGACCTGGGCGGACCGCCAGATCCAGATCGCCGGTTCGGCCCGGATGATCGCGGACACGAGACGCGCGCTCTATGCGGTGGGCACCCCGGACGAGGTCATCAGCTCGGATCCGGTTTAGAACGGGTTCGACTGCGGTACAAGGCTTTTCGATGAGGAGTAGGCGTTGACGATCGGCCCCGACGAGACCGGCCCGCTGTCGCTGGGCGAGCAGACCGAGTGGACGGCGACGGTCGTCGGCGCGCACCGGCTGCGCGAGGACACCACGGTGGTGCGGCTGATCGGGGAGTTCGTGCCGTTCGCGGCGGGACAGTCGGTCGAGGTGCGCACCCCGCAGCATCCGAACATGGTGCGGCGCATGTATTCCGCGCTGCCGCCGTCGCTGGACGGCAAGCTGGAATTCCATGTGCGGACGGTGCCGGGCGGCTGGTGCAGCGGATCCATCGTGGCCGACTCGCATCCGGGTGACGAATGGCGGATCGGCGCGCCCGCGGGCTGGCTGGCCGTGGAACCGGAGACCACCGATGTGGTGATGATCGCCGACGGGATCGGGCTGGCCCCGCTGCGGGCGCTGTTGCTGGATGTCTCGCGCCGCGCCGAACCGCCGCGCACCCATCTGTTCGTGGGCGGGCGCTACCCGCGCGACCTGTACGCCGCCGACATGCTCTACCTGCTGGCCGGTGAGATGCCGTGGCTCACGGTCATTCCCGTGGTGCAGGACGAGGAGGATCCCGACGTCCTCGACCCGTGGTACGAGCAGTGCCGGGTGGATGTCGGCTTCCGCCCGGAGGAGATGATGCCGGGCACCATCGCCGACATCCCCGAACGCTTCGGGCCGCTCGACCACCACCAGATCCTGGTGTGCGGCGCCGCGGCGATGGTGCGCAACACCATCGACCAGCTGGTGGCGATCGGCGCGCCCGCGGAATCGATTCGCTACGAAGGGTTTTAGCGCGGGGAGTTTTGGCGCGGGCTGCTAGAACAGCGGGTCGTGGCGGATGTTGTCGGTGGAGGTGCCCGCGGCCATCAACCGGAACTTGGTGGTCTGCACCATGGACGGCGCGCCGACGATCTGCACGTCGCGGTCCTCCCACGCGCCGTGGCTCGCCACGATCTTGCCGATCTGACCCACCTGCCGCGGCTCCAGGCCCGGGAACTCCCGGGACTCGTCGGAATTGTCGAAATGCCACCACGGGTTCTCGGTGGACTCGGTGACCGGATGCACGGTGAGCCACTTGTTGGCGCAGGCCAATTGGCTGAGCACCTCGAGATCGTAGAGATCGCACGGGTAGTGACCGCCGACGAACAGATCCACCTTCGGGTTGGAGCGGCGCGCGGTCATGGCCATCAATTGCGCACGCAGCGGGGCGATCCCGGTGCCACAGCCGACCATGAGCATCTTGCGGCGGGTGTTGCGGGGCACGCCGAGCCCGCCCAGCGGTGAGCCGATCAGCCACTGCTCGCCGACCCGGGTGTGCCCGACCATGGCCGGGCTGACCCAGCCGCCGGTGACGCCGCGAATGTGAAACTCCAGCTCGCCGTTGGCATTCGCGGGAATCGCGGGCGACAGGTAGCGCCACATGCGCGGGCGGGACGGGATCTGCACGCTCATGTACTGACCGGCCGCGTACTGCATGGGCTGATCCAGTTTGAGCCGCACCACGGCCAGATTGCGCAGCACTTCCCGGTGCTCGATGACCGTGCCGGTCCAGACCGGCGGGGTGGTCTCCTGGTCGGCGGCGGTGATCATGGTGTTGGCGATGACGCCGATGCCCTCGTCCCAGGCGCGGCCGATCTCGTCGGTCCACAGCTCGGTGCCGGCGTACGCCTCGAGCGCGCTCTTGAGCGATTTGCCCACGGCCGCATAGTGATCGGCCACCACACCGTACTTGCGGTGATCGCGGCCGAGCTGGGCCAGGAAGGGCAGCAGCCGCTCGGGTTCCTCGAGCCGGTCCACCACGTAGGCGATGGCCTTCACCAGCCGGTCGCGCTGGGCGTCCAGGGCGGCGGGGAAGAAGTCGCGAACCTGCGGATACTCCGTGAAGAGGATGGCGTAGAAGGATCGCGCCAGCTTTTCGGGGCCACCATCCTCCGCAGCAACCGCCTTGAACGTTGTTCTAATCAATGCGACGGTGCGCGAATCCATTTGTGTCACAACCCCATTTCGCAATCGAACGCAGGCGTGACCGGCGAGTGAAGTGCTGCGGGACACTCGACAGCAGCCGTTGCTCAGCAAGTGTAGGCGAGGTTAGCCAGCAACGGAACGGGACGTTTCAATAACACGCCCTTTTATCCTCGAAAACGTGGACGTTGCGGGGTATCTGAGCCGAAAACAGACTGTTCAACTGGAACCCACCGGGCGACACGAACTTTCAGCCGCCGATCCTGCCTGATCCGTTTTGCAAGACTCAGGAAAGTAGCGATCCCACCGCAACTGCGCCCTCTTCGAATTCCCCTGCAGCATACGGACAAAACTCATGATTTACAGTTCCCAATAACGGACCAGTCTGTTTGTAATTAACTGCTGCAAGAAACTTCGCTAATCACACAGACCCCACCCACAACTCAGCACACAACCCGCAACCGAAACGAAAGCGGCCCGGAGACAAGGTCTCCGGGCCGCTTCTCGTTCGAGCCTGCTACTGCTTACGCCGATTCCGGGGCTGCCACACCACGAGCGCCGTGCTGGGCTGAGGCGTCAGGTGCGTGGGCCGGTACCCGGCCCGCAGCCTTTCCACCTCGGCGGTCAACTCGCTCACCCGATGCTGCAATGCCTCGACCTCGTTGGTGAGTTCGATGATCCGTTTGATACCGGCCAGGTTCACGCCCTCGTCCTGGGACAGGCGCTGCACCTCGCGGAGCAGCTCCACATCCCGGTCGGAGTAGCGTCGCCCGCCGCCGGAGGTACGTTGCGGCGAAACCAGACCCAGCCGGTCATAGGTGCGCAGCGTCTGGGCGTGCATGCCCGCCAGCTGCGCGGCCACCGAGATCAGAAAGTACTGAGCCTCGGTCTTCTTCGGATCGGAACTCATTACGCACCTGCCCATCCCGCACGTGGATCGAACCCGCTGGTCTTCTCCGCCTCCGCGTAGCGCCGCAGCGCCTCGGAAGCATTGTCATCCAGCTTCTGCGGTATCGCGACCTTCACCGTGACCAGCAGGTCACCGGCGCCGCCGTCACGCTTGGGCACACCGCGCCCGCGCACCCGCAGGGTCCGGCCGTCGGCGGTGCCCGGCGGCACCTTGACGCCCACGCGACCGTCCAGGGTGGGCACGGAAACCGTGGTACCCAGGACCAATTCGGCATACGAGACCGGCAGCACCAGGGTCAGATCGTCGGCATTGCGGCCGAACACCTTGTCCTGGCTGACGTGCACGGTGACGAACAGGTCGCCCGGCGGCGCGCCGCGCAGACCCGCCTCGCCCTGACCTGCCAGCCGGATCCGCTGCCCGTCGCGCACGCCCGGGGGAATGCGCACGGTGATGGTGCGGGTCCGGTTCTGGATGCCGCTGCCACGGCAGTCGACACACGGATCGTCGATGATCGACCCGGTGCCCCGGCAGTCCTCGCACGGCTCGCTGAAGCCGAACGCGCCCTGATTGCGGCTGACCACACCGGAGCCGTTGCAGTGCGGGCACACTCGCGGGCTGGTGCCCGGCTTGGCGCCGCTGCCGTGGCAGGTGGTGCAGGCGGCCGGACTGGTCATGCGCAGCGGGACCGTCACGCCCTGGGCGGCCTCGCGGAAGCCCAGGGTGGTCTCGGTCTCGACATCCGAACCGCGCCGCGGACGCGACGAGGTGCGGGTGCCGCCCCGATTGAACAGGCCGCCCAGCAGATCTCCCAGGCCACCGTCCGCGCCACCGGCATTCGCGCCGGCGCCGAAGATGTCGCCCAGGTTGAACTCGCCGCCGGAGAACCCGCCCGGCTGACCGTAACCGGCCCCGGGCGTGAACCCGCCGCGGCCGAAACCGCCGCCGGCGAACAGCTTTCGTGCTTCGTCGTACTCCTTGCGCTTCTCCGGATCCGACAGCACGGCATTCGCCTCGCTGACGGCCTTGAACCGATCCTCGGCCGCGCTGTCCCCGGGGTTCTTGTCCGGGTGCAGGTCACGGGCCAGGCGGCGGTAGGCCTTCTTGATCTCGTCCTGGGTGGCGCTGGAGGAAACACCCAGATCCTTGTAGAAGTCCTTCTCGAGCCACTCTCGATTCACCGGGCATCTCCTCCTTTCTCTGTCGATGACGCCGGGGGCGTCGGTATCGATGACGCCGAAGGCGTCGGTAGGTTGTTACTCAGTGCCAGCGGCATCGGGGCCAGCGTTCTGCGTATCCGGCTGCGCCGCAGACAGATCCGCCACACCGTCGGTGACGCCGACCAGCGCGTGCCGCAGCACGCGATCGCCGAAGCGGTAGCCCTTGCGCATCACCAGGGCGAGCACGGGGTCGACCCCGCTGCCCTCGTGCTGCACGGCCTCGTGCAGGGTCGGATCGAAGGGCTCACCCTCCAAGCCGAATTCCTCGAGACCCTGCTTCTGCAGGGCGGTGACCAGCTTGTCCGCCACCGACTTGAGCGGCCCGTTGTCGAGGTCACCGTGGGCACGCGCGCGATCCAGATCGTCGAGCACCGGCAGCAGTTCGCTGACGACCGTCGCCTTGGCATTGTCGATGGTGGCCTTGCGGTCACGCTCGACGCGGCGGCGGTAGTTGGCGTACTCCGCGGTCAGACGCTGCAGATCGGAAGTGCGCTCGGCCAGTTCGGCGGTGATCGCGTCGGCGAGTGCGTCCGCACCGGCTTCGGGAGAACCCTCGGCCCCGACGGCCGCGGCGGCATCCGCCGCGGCCTCGAAGACCTCACCCGTCGCCGCGAAGCGCCCGTCGAACTCAGCCGGATCGATGGAAGGTTCCGGGTTCTGGTTCGTCACTTCTTCTCCGGCTCCTCGACGACCTCGGCGTCCACGACGGTGTCGTCGGACTGCGGTGCGTCGCCGTTGCCCTGGGCGGCCTGGTCAGCGGCCGAAGCCTCGTAGATGGCCTGGCCCAGCGCCTGGGACTCGGTGGCGAGCTTCTCCACGGCGGTCTTGATGACCGCGATGTCGGTGCCCTTCAACGCTTCCTGCGCCTCGGCGATGGCCGCCTCGACCTTGGTCTTGACGTCGGCGGGGACCTTGTCCTCGTTGTCCTTGATGAACTTCTCGGTCTGGTGCACCAGCGACTCGGCCTGGTTGCGGGTCTCCGCTTCCTCGCGACGCTGCTTGTCCTCGGCGGCGTGCGCCTCGGCGTCCTTCACCATCCGGTCGATCTCCTCCTTGGACAGGCCGGAGCCGTCCTGGATCTTGATCGTGTTCTCCTTGCCGGTGCCCTTGTCCTTGGCGGTGACGTGGACGATGCCGTTGGCGTCGATGTCGAAGGTGACCTCGATCTGCGGCACGCCGCGCGGGGCCGGCGGGATGCCGGTCAGCTCGAAGGATCCGAGCAGCTTGTTGTGCGAGGCGATCTCGCGCTCACCCTGGAAGACCTGGATCTGCACGGACGGCTGGTTGTCGTCGGCCGTGGTGAAGGTCTCCGAGCGCTTGGTCGGAATGGTGGTGTTGCGCTCGATGAGCTTGGTCATCACGCCGCCCTTGGTCTCGATGCCCAGCGACAGCGGGGTGACATCGAGCAGCAGGACGTCCTTGACCTCACCCTTGAGCACACCGGCCTGCAGGGCGGCGCCGACGGCGACGACCTCGTCCGGGTTCACGCCCTTGTTGGGCTCCTTGCCGCCGGTCAGCTCCTTGACCAGGTCGGAGACCGCGGGCATACGGGTCGAACCACCAACGAGCACAACGTGATCGATGTCGCCGACGGAGATCCCGGCGTCCTTGATGACCGACTGGAACGGCTTGCGGGTGCGGTCCAGCAGATCGGAGGTGATCTTCTGGAACTCGGCGCGGGTCAGCTGCTCGTCGAGGAACAGCGGGTTCTTGTCCGCGTCGACGGTGATGTAGGGCAGGTTGATCGAGGTCGACTGCGAGGACGACAGCTCGATCTTGGCCTTCTCGGCAGCCTCACGCAGACGCTGCATGGCCATCTTGTCCTTGGTCAGGTCGATGCCCGAGGTGCCCTTGAACTTGTCGACCAGCCAGGAGACGATGCGCTCGTCCCAGTCGTCGCCACCGAGGTGGTTGTCACCGGAGGTCGCGCGGACCTCGACGACGCCCTCGCCGATCTCCAGCAGGGACACGTCGAAGGTGCCGCCGCCGAGGTCGAAGACCAGGATGGTCTGTTCCTTGTCGCCCTTGTCCAGGCCGTAGGCCAGCGCGGCCGCGGTCGGCTCGTTGACGATGCGCAGGACGTTGAGGCCCGCGATCTGCCCGGCCTCCTTGGTGGCCTGGCGCTGCGCGTCCTCGAAGTAGGCGGGGACGGTGATGACCGCGTCGGTGATCTCCTCACCGAGGTACGCCTCGGCGTCGCGCTTCAGCTTCATCAGCGTGCGCGCGGAGATCTCCTGCGGGGTGTAGCCCTTGCCGTCGATCTCCACGGACCAGTCCTCGCCCATGTGGCGCTTGACGGACCGGATGGTGCGGTCGACGTTGGTGACGGCCTGGTTCTTGGCGGGCTGACCGACGAGCACCTCACCGTTCTTGGCGAACGCGACGACCGACGGGGTCGTACGCGATCCTTCCGAGTTGGCCACGACGACCGGCTCGCCGCCTTCGAGAACGGCGATGACAGAGTTCGTGGTCCCGAGGTCGATACCGACCGCACGAGCCATGGTGATTCCTCCTGTGTTGACGTACCTGGAGTGCCCTTGGGCACTGCATCTCAGAAACACTGAGCGTGGTCCGCTCAATCCTGCACCCGCCAGCGACGGGATGCAACTCGAACTTGAGTCCGCCTCGCTCAACCTTACTGACCTGTGCCAACGGGAGCCCCACGTCATCTATTCCCCGCGTCACAAAAAAATTCTTCGCGGGGTACGCGGCCGATCGGCCGGAGGGATGGAACTCAGCTGGGCGGATAGATCGCCATGGGCTCGCCCTTGGCGGTGACCTTGAAATAGCCCTGCCGGGAACCATCGGCCACGTACACGGTGACGACCGGATTGCCGTCGGTACCACGTGCGATCTCGATATGGCCGATCTTGCCACTCGGCACCCCGGCCGACTGCGGCGCACCGGCCAGCAGTGCGGCGATCTTGGGGAGATCCAGCGCGGCCAGGTCGAACAGGTCGGTCCCCGGGGACCGGGCCACGTCGTTTTCGTTGTGAAAGCTGCCGTCGTAGCGGATGGACGCGTCCCGCGCCGCCGACGGATCCGGGCGGCGCTGCACGGTCACATAGGTGGGATACAACAGCACCTGATCGGCATGGGTATCGCCGAAATGCCCCTTGTAGGCGGCGACGAAACTGGCCAGACCCTGACCTGTGGTCGGATCCGGCAGCGCGGGTTTCGGTGCGGCCGAACGGGATACGCACCCGGCGAACGCGCCGAGCACGGCCGCCGCCACCAGGATCGCGGCGGCGACCTTCCAGCGGGTCGACGGACCACGCCGATTCGCCCGCACCACCGGCGAATTCACCAGATTGCGGGGAATCTGGAGATCGGAGAGGACCGGGTCCAGCTCACCGAAGGTGGTGGCCGCCATCGCCTTCGCGGTCCGCTGCGCGTGCTCACCGGCGGTCAGCTCGCCCGCGTCCCGGGCGGCGTCCAGCAGTGCGCAGGCGTCCACCCGGTCGGAGTCGCGGGCCCGCAATCCCTGGGAGCGTGCATCAGCCATGATCTCGCCTATCCACCGAACGCCTGGGTGCGCACGAGCCGGCCGTCCGGCGCGGCGTCGAGGTAGCCGCCCTCATTGGCCTTGTTGCCCACATAGATACGGACGACAGGCCCGGTCGCACTGCCGAGGATGTCGAGATAGTTGACGACGCCGTCCGGCACCTTCGTCAGAGCAGGGGCCTGCGTCATCAACGCCACCACAGCCGGGACGTTCAGGGTGCTCAGGTCCACGGTCGGGGTCTGCGCCGAGCGGGTCTGGGGCGGTTGCGGACCCGGCGCGAAGCCACCGCGATAGTCGTAGACGACCTTGCGATTGGGCTGCGACGCGCGAGTCACCACCCCGTATTCGGGGAACAGCACCACCTCGTCGGCGACCGCGTCCCCGAAGGTGGCCCGATACGCCTGCACGAAGTAGCCGATCCCTTCGGCGGTGTCGAGTTTCGGATTCGGCAGCACCAGGGGCTTGATCACGCCGATATCGACTGCGGGCGGTCCGGCCGGGGACGACGCGGGGCGGTCCACCGCCACGAAGGTGCCGACGGCCACCGCGATGCTCAACGCCGCGATGCCCGCGGTGAACCACTTCTCGCGCCGCGAGACAGGCGGGGCCGGATCGGCCGGAGCGTCAGCGGCGCGCTGCAGATCGTCGGTGAGCTGCGAGAGTTCACCCAGAGTCGTTGCGCC
>NZ_JBSGBY010000120.1:0-16603 GCF_053601505.1 Nocardia sp. NPDC004722 | reverse complement strand
CCTGCGGCTCGGCCTCGACCTCCGATTCGGGACTGTAGGCGGCAGTCGGCGGCTGATCCTCGGGATCCGGGCGGCCCGCGCGGCGGGGCGGAGTGCCTGGCCCCCCTGCAACTGGACCCCCTGCGGCTGAGCCCGCTGCGCCCGAGCCTGCTGCGCCTGAACCCCCTGCGCCCGAACCACTCTCGGCGCCGCTCTTCTTCGCCAGGTCCGGACCGGCGGCGCGGGGGCCGTGGGCATGTGCGGGCGGCACGTCAGCCACCGCGGGGGTCGCACGTGTCTCGGGCCCGTCGGCCTGCACTTCGATCCGCACCCGCTGATCCGGCACCCGCGGCCGTTGGTCTCCGCCCTCGGCCGCCCGCGAACCCGGGGCAGGTGTGGTCGCGGCATTGCGGGGATTTCCCGGCTCGTCCGCCGCCGGGGAAAGTCGCTGTGCGCGACCTGTTTCCGCGGCTTTGCCGTCCGCCGTCCGCGGCTCGCCGGACGGGGATGACGACGCGCTCGGTGGTGCGGACTGCGGTTGCGCGGCGGCCAGTCCCGAGACCGGTGCCTTCACGACGAAGCCGCCGCCCACCACCACTCCGGCCCGCAGATCGGTGTGGGCGATCGCGTTGCCCGCGCCGTCGGCGAGGACGGTGAGACGCCGCACCGGATCGCGCACGATCTCGTCTACCCAGGTCATGGCGCGTTCGCCGGAGAGGGTGCGGGTGCCTTCGGGACCGTCGATCGTGGCGGTCACCGGGCCGCGCAGCAGGATCAGGATGCCGTCGGCCGTCGGCGCGACCACGCCGAAGGCTGGCGGTTGGGTGGAACCGGGGGAGAACACCGTCGCCGCCAGTCGTTGCGCGATCGCGGCGCCCGGGTCGGCGGCGCTCGCCGCGGCCTCGGCGGCCCCGAGAATCCTTTCGGTGGAACCGCTTTCACCGGGCAGGAACAGGACCACGTTCCCGAACCGGGCGATCAGGCCCGTCCCCGGAACCAGCCCGACCGTCGTCGGAATTCGACCCATCCGCGCCTCCCTCTTCCGGCGCCCACCGCAATCTGTCGGAGTCGAAGGGCAGGGCGGTCCAGCCGCCCTCAACTCGCAGCCAAGCATAGGGCCCCGCGGCACGCCCGCGCAGCGACACGGATTCCGCCGGATTGCCGCAATGCGACCCATATCGGGGACCCGCGGGTGAGGATCGAGGCATCGTGCCGGTGCAACCGGGCCCGGCATCACCGATGAGGACCGAACCATGATGGGCACGATCTTCAGGACCACCGCCGTGGCCGGCTGCGCCGCGCTCGCGACCCTCGCCGCACTGGCCGCCCCCGCCGGGGCCACCGCCGTCCAGCTCGGCATCGACCCGGGCCTCAGCTTCGGCATGGCCAGCAACTACGGCACCGGATGCAGCTACGACCTCGATGCCCGCGTGGACGATCCGGTCACCCCGGTCGTCTTCTACGACAACAAGGTTCCGATCGGCGTCGCCAATCCCTCGGGTGCGCTGGCCCAGCTTCGCTGGACACCCACCACCACCGGGCAGCACCGCCTCCAGATCTGGCAGTACCACCCCGACAGCGAGGACGTCTTCCCCTACATCGACGTCCACGTCGGAACCGGTTTCGCCACCGGCTCCGGCTGCAACGTCTTCAACTAGCGGTGGATTCCGGCCGAAGCGCGCCGGAGCGACGCAAGGCGCTCGGTCAGGAGAATGCGGCCTGCGCGGCGGGTTCGGCGGCCTTGCGGTCCGAGTCGACCAGTCCGATGCGGGTGCGGCGGTCCAGCAGGTCGGATTCGTCGAGCGCGCCCTCGTAGGCGACCGCGAACGCGAATTCGGCGGCGGTGACATCCATCCCGGACGCGACCTCGGCGGCCAGCGCCGGATCCTGTTCGGCCAGACCGAGCACCGTCGCGGCCTCCGCGCCATAGCGCTCCACCAGGCGCGGCGGGGCCGCGATCGCGTCGCGACCCGCACCGGTCACCGCGCCCACCAGGGGCAGGGTGCGGGTCCGGCAGGGCGCGGCGGAGAGGTGGGCGTGGGCGACGGCCGCGTCCACGGCATCCTCGGCCATCTTGCGGTAGGTGGTGAGCTTGCCGCCGACCACCGTGATCACGCCGGTCGGCGAGGTGAGGACGGCGTGCTCACGGGAGATGTCGGCGGTGCTGTCGTCACCGGTGCGCAGCAGCGGCCGCAGGCCCGCGAAGGTGCCGCGAATATCACTGCGGCTCAGAGGCTCCCGCAGCACCGTATTGACGGTGTCGAGCAGGAAGTCGATCTCGCCGTCGGTGGCGTGCGGGACATCCGGCACCGGGCCGGGCGCTTCCTCATCGGTGAGCCCCAGGTAGACCCGGTTGTGCGCGGCCGGGAACGCGAAGATGAACCGGCTGGTGCTGCCCGGAATCGGCACGGTCAGCGAGGCGGTCAGACCGCCGAACGCCGCCGCGTCGAACACCAGGTGGGTGCCGCGCGAGGGCCGCAACTCGATGCTCGAATCCACCTGATCCGCCCATACTCCGGCGGCATTGATCACCGAACGCGCTGTCACATCCAGGGTTTCGCCGGTCAGCGTGTCGCGCAGGGTCGCCGAGGTGCCTGTGACGTTCGTGGCCTCGACCCGGGTGAGCACCGTCGCGCCCTCGCGCGCGGCGGTGCGGGCGATGCCGACCACGAGCCGTGCGTCATCCACCAATTGCCCGTCCCACGCCAGCAATCCACCGCGCAGCCCCGCCCGTCGTACCGTCGGCGCGAAACGCAACGCCTCCGCCGCCGCGATCCGCCGCGAACGCGGCAGCACGCTCGCCGAGGTCCCCGCCGCCCGCCGCAGCACGTCCCCGGCGAGGAATCCGGTGCGCACCAGCATCTTCTGCGCCGCACCGATAGTCGGCAGCAGCGGCACCACCTGCGGCAGCGCCCGCGTCAGATGCGGTGCCGTCCGGGTCAGCAGAATGTCCCGCTCCACCGCGCTCTCGTGCGCGATCCCCACCCCGCCGCTGGCGAGGTACCGCAATCCGCCGTGCACCAGCTTGGAACTCCACCGGCTGGTCCCGAACGCGAAGTCGTGCTTCTCCACCAGAACGGTCCGCAAGCCACGCGAGACGGCATCCAAAGCCACTCCGACACCGGTGATCCCGCCGCCGATCACCAGCACGTCGATGGTCCCGCCCCCACCGAGCGCGCCCAACTCCCGCTGTCGCCGCGCCGAATTCAGCGCCGAATCGCTCCGAGTCGTATTCCGAGCCATAAGAGGACCTCTCAATCAATGCGGCCGTTCACCGAGTGGCACAGGGTGGAGGAGATTTGCCCGAATGCGCCTCCACCGTGTGCCACTCGCCGATCAGGGGGTGGGGGTGAGGTAGCCGGTGAGGGCTTGGGTTAGTTCGGTGTCGAGGTGGTCTTCGTCCAGGACGGGGGCGAAGGTGCCTGCTGATTGGACAGCGGATTGGGCGATGAGGAGGAGCATGGCGGCCAGGTGGTCCGGGTTGCCGGGGCGGATCGAGTTGTCGGCCTGGCCTTCTCGGATCGCGGCGGCGAAGAGGTCGATGAGGGCGCGTTGGTTGCGGCCCAGGCGTTCGAAGACGTAGGTGAGCATGATGTCGGTGTCGGCGCGGAAGATCTTGGCGAACAGGGGATTGCGGCGGATGGCCGCGCCGCCGCCGACGATCGAACCGACCAGCCGGTCACGCGCGGAGCCGGTGGGCGGCGCGGTGTCGGTGATGATCTCGCGAAGTTCCCGCACCAGCAGATCCGCCACCAGTGATCCGGTGTCGGGCCAGCGGCGGTACACGGTGGGGCGGCTGACGCCCGCCCGGCGGGCCACCTCGGTGAGGGTGGTGCGGCGGACACCGAACTCGGCCACGCAGGCGCGCGCCGCGTCGAGGATGGCGCGATCGACGGCGGAGGATGATTCGGTCGAACTCATGGCTGGCACCACCGGAGAGTAGTATCCGTTACTGCTTGACATTCTATGTCAGACTGTAACGCATGGTCGACGAACAAGCATCCACCGCGGCATCCGGCGGCAGCGTTGCCACAAACCCGGGCGAGCCGCAGGCCCGCGCGAGTATGGTGTGGGACGCCTGGGGCTCCCCATCCGGACACAAACCGCTGCCCGATCAGATTCGGGGACTGCTCGCACAGGTATTCGGGGTGTCCGGCGAGCCGGTGACCCGTCGCGATGAGGGCGACGTGCCGCTGCGCGCCTCGGCGCTCACGCCGGAACAGCACGCCGGGCTCGTCGCGGTGGTCGGAGCCGAGAACCTGTCGCTCGACCATCGCGACCGCCTGCTCCGTGCGGGCGGCAAATCCACGCCGGACCTGCTGCGCCGCCGCGCCGACGGGGAACAGGACGCGCCCGACGCGGTGCTCTTCCCCGCCGACCACGACGAGGTGCTCGCGGTGCTGAAGTACTGCTCCGCCAAGGCGATCGCGGTCGTGCCGTTCGGCGGCGGCACCAGCGTCGTCGGCGGGCTGGACCCGGCGCGCGGCCGCTTCCCGGCCGTCATCGCGCTCGATCTGCGCCGCCTCGACACCCTCACCGACGTCGACCCGGTCAGCGGCACCGCCACCCTCGGGGCCGGGCTGTCCGGCCCGCAGGCCGAGGAACTGCTTGCCCGGCACGGACTTTCGCTCGGCCATTTCCCGCAGAGCTTCGAATACGCCACCATCGGCGGCTTCGCGGCCACCCGCTCCTCGGGGCAGGCGTCGGCCGGTTACGGGCGCTTCGACGACATGATCATGCGCATGCGGATCGCCACGCCCGCAGGCGATCTCGACCTGGGTCGCGCCCCCGCCTCGGCCGCCGGACCCGATCTGCGCGAACTGTTCTCCGGCTCGGAGGGCACCCTCGGCATCATCACCGCCGTCACCCTGCGCGTGCATCCCGTCCCGGAGACCACCGCCTACCAGGCGTGGTCGTTCCCCGACTTCGCCACCGGCGCGGCCGCGCTGCGCACCGTCATCCAGGCCGGGGCCGCCCCCACCGTCATGCGGCTGTCCGATGAGGCCGAGACCGGCCTGAACCTGGCCCGCGCCGGGGACATCGGCGGCGCGGCCGTCGGCGGCTGCCTGGCCGTCACCACCTTCGAAGGCACCGCCGCGCACGTCACCGCCCGCCGCGCCGAGGCCATCGAATTGCTGGCCGCCGCCGGCGGCACCGCGCTCGGCGAGGCCCCGGCCCGGGAATGGGAGCACGGCCGCTTCGCCGCCCCCTACCTGCGTGACGCGCTGCTGGATGTCGGCGTGCTCTGCGAAACCCTCGAAACCGCCACCAGCTGGGCGAATCTCGCCAACCTCAAGGCGAAGGTGACCGCGGCGCTGACCGACACGCTCACCGCCCAGGGCACGCCCGCGCTGGTCATGTGCCACATCTCGCACACCTACCCGACCGGGGCGTCGCTGTACTTCACCATCGTCGGCAAGCAGGCCGAGGATCCGATCGCGCAGTGGGCCAAGGCCAAACAGGCCGCCGGTGACGCCATCGTGGCCGCGGGCGGCACCATCACGCATCACCACGCCATCGGCGCGGACCACCGCCCCTGGATGACCGACGAGATCGGCGACCTGGGCGTGCAGGTGCTGCGGGCGGTGAAGAACGCGGTCGACCCCACCGGAATCCTCAACCCTGGGAAGCTGATTCCGTGAGAACGATCCGCTCCATCGCCCTGGTGACCAACCCGCTGTCCGGGCACGGCAAGGGCGCGCTGGTGGCCGTCGAGGCGGCCAACCTGTTCGCCGGGCACGACATCCAGGTCACCGCGATCCAGGGCGACTCGGCCGCCGACACCGAACGCCTGGTGCGCAAGGCCCTCGCCGACCCGGACGCCCGCCCGGACGCGGTGGTGGCGGCGGGCGGCGACGGCCTCACCTGCGTGACCTTGCAAGCCCTGGTCGGCACCGGGATCCCGCTGGGCCTGGTGCCCGGCGGCACCGGCAACGACCTGGCCCGGGAACTCGGCATCCCCGACGACACCGCCGCCGCGGTCGCCGCCGTGCTGGGCGGCAAGACCCGTGCCATCGACCTGGGCACGGTGGAAACCGACGAATCCGGCCGGGCCGTCTGGTTCGCCACCGTCACCGGCACCGGACTCGACGCCCGGGTCACCTTGCGCGCCAACGCCTTGCGCTGGCCCAACGGCCCGATGCGCTACACCGTCGCCGCTCTCATCGAGCTCGCGGGCAAGCTGGCCGTGCCCTACCGCATCGAACTCACCGGCTCGCCGGAGCATCCGGACGGCACCGTCATCGAACACGACGCGGTCATGGTGGCGGTCGGCAATACCCGCACCTACGGCGGCGGCATGCTCGTCGCCCCCGACGCGATCATCGACGACGGGCTGCTGGACCTGACCGTGGTCAAGGCCATGTCGCGGCTGGAGATGCTGCGCCTGCTCCCGGCGCTGTCCTCCGGCAAGCGGGTCGACCATCCGGCCATGGTCCAGTACAAGGCCGAGGAGATCCGCTTGACCGCCCCCGGCGCCCCCGCCACCGCCGACGGCGACCCGGTGGGACTGCTCCCGGCCCTGTTCCGCGCCAACCCGGCCGTGCTGGACGTCCTCGTTCCCTGAGTTCGCCACAGCACTGCGCCCCATGCTCGAATGAGCATGGGGCGCAGTGTTTTATGGGCGCGGTGGTTTCGGTCGGTGGCGGCTTCACCAGACCTGGATCACGGCCAGCCCCTCGGAATCGACCAGCACATCCACCGACCCGCCCGGGTGGGCCGCGGCCTCGCCGACGATCGACGGCATATCGGCGTAGATGTAATCCCCGTCCTGAGGCAGCCTCGAATCGGGCTGTACGCCCACCGAGATCGCGCTCTCGGGCACGAACCGGTCGACCAGCGCCGGGACCGGCCCATTGGCCAGCGCCTGAGTTTCTCCCGGCGACAGTTCCAGACCGGCGGCCCCCGCATCGGGAATCACGAACGGGGTTGCGGCGGAGGCTGTTCCAGCGACAGCCAGTCCTGCGACAGCGAGGCCGGTGAGCGTGACACCGGTAGCGACAACGGTTCGAATACGCATGATGACTCGCTTTCCAGCAGCGGGACGAAAAGGTCCCTCGGGAGCTGTCTCGGTACTGCGTTGAACTGGTAGCGACTGGCGCCAGCCGGATAGCCAGAACACATCACCGCAGGTAGACATGGCAAGAGATATGCGACCCACCTCACCCTCCCCTGCCGGAGTGCCCTGAGACACGCCCCCTGACCGGCCGATCTCCCCTCTCCACCCCCATGAAGGTCGACCGAAATGTCCGAACTGGTGAGTTAGGCGGGGCGGGCGATCAGTAGGTGGCCGGGGATGGGTTTGGAGGGGAGGGGCTGGTGTTCGACGGTGAGGCCGGAGTGTTCCAGTGTCGCGATCACGTCAGCTACTGGGCGGAGGGTGAAACCGTATGAGGTGAAAGGCATTTTGGCCATGGCTTCGGGGTCGCCGATGCCGATGACCAAGCGGCCCTTGGGTTTCAGGACTCGGGACAGCTCGGCGCAGACGCGATCGAGGTCGGGCACGAAATAGATGGTGTTGCAGGTGATCACGGCGTCGAGGGAGGCGTCGGGAAGGGGGAGTTCGGTGAGGGAGCCGGTTGTCAGTTTCAGGCGGCCTTCCGTGAGGTCGGCCGCGAATTCCGAGCGGGCTCGGGTCAGCATGTCTTCGGACAGTTCCACGCCGGTCACCGAGCCGGTGGTGCCGACCCGTTCGAGTAGCAGGGTGAGGCCGATGCCGCCGCCGAATCCGATGTCGGCCGCCGCGTCTACCCCGCTGACCTCGGCGGCTGCCACCGCGGCCGCGATCAGCGGGCGGTTGCCGCGGTTGAGGAACAGGGCCACACCCTTGCCGAGGATTCCGTGGGGATTGCCCAGTTGTCCGGCTACCGTCGACATCACCCGCGCGACAATCGGATTCATGGGTTGGAGACTACCGGTCGGTCGCCTCGCAACGCGGTTGTCACGACGCGAAAACAATGCGGCGGACGCAACGGTGATGCAACGAAAGCTGGTCTACCCTGGCCCATTTGGGCCAGATCCTGAGAATTACCTTTGGATCCGGGAGCGGGGCCCGAAACGGCGGTAGTCTGGCCTTCGAGGGCGAGGTTTCCGGTGTCCCTCATCCACCGGGAGCCTCGCCCTTCGGCTGTCTGTCGGCAGAGCCCTTCGGCTGTCCATCGCCGCGTCTCCGGCTCGCCCTTCGGGGCCCGTTCCGAGGTCTGGGAAAAACCCGGTCGTTGGGTGATAATCCCTGCCCTTAGAATCGACCGGTGACCAGCGCAGCCTCTGAGAACCCACGTAATCGTGCCGATGCCCTCCCCAAGAGCTGGAACCCCAGCGAGGTAGAGGCCGACCTGTACGAGCGCTGGGTAGCCGCGGGTTACTTCACCGCCGACCCTGCCAGTGCCAAGCCCGCCTACTCGATCGTGCTGCCCCCGCCCAACGTGACCGGCACCCTGCACATGGGCCACGCCCTCGACCACACCCTGATGGACCTGCTCACCCGCCGCAAGCGCATGCAGGGCTTCGAGGTGCTGTGGCTGCCGGGCATGGACCACGCGGGTATCGCGACGCAGACCGTGGTGGAGAAGCAGCTCGCCGTCGACGGCAAGACCAAGGAAGACTTCGGCCGCGAACTGTTCGTGGACAAGGTCTGGGATTGGAAGCGCGAGTCCGGCGGCCAGATCCAGGGCCAGATGCGCCGCCTCGGCGACGGCGTCGACTGGAGCCGCGACCGTTTCACCATGGACGACGGCCTGTCGCGTGCCGTGCAGACCATCTTCAAGCGCCTCTATGACGCGGGCCTCATCTACCGCGCCGAGCGCCTGGTGAACTGGTCGCCGGTGCTCGAGACCGGCATCTCCGACCTCGAGGTGGACCACAAGGAGGTCGAGGGCGAGCTCGTCTCGCTGCGCTACGGCTCCCTGAACGACGATGAGCCGCATGTGATCGTGGCCACCACCCGCGTGGAGACCATGCTCGGCGACACCGCCGTGGCCGTGCACCCGGATGACGAGCGCTACAAGCATCTCGTCGGCACCACCCTGTACCACCCGATCACCGGCCGTCAGATCCCGATCGTCGCCGACGACTACGTGGACCCCGAATTCGGTTCCGGCGCGGTCAAGATCACCCCCGCGCACGACCCCAACGACTTCGAGCTCGGCCTGCGCCACAACCTGCCCATGCCCACGATCATGGACAAGACCGGCAAGATCGCCGACAGCGGAACCGAATTCGACGGCATGGACCGCTTCGAGGCGCGCGTCAAGATCCGCGAGCGCCTCGAGTCCGAGGGCCGCGTGGTCGGCCGCAAGTTCCCGTACCTGCATCAGGTCGGCCACTCCGAGCGTTCCGGCGAGCCCATCGAGCCGCGCCTGTCCATGCAGTGGTGGGTGAAGGTCGAGGGCATCGCCAAGGCCGCCGGTGATGCGGTCCGCAACGGCGACGTCAAGATCCACCCCGCCAGCCAGGAGCCGCGCTGGTTCGAGTGGGTCGACAACATGCACGACTGGAACATCTCCCGCCAGCTGTGGTGGGGTCACCGCATCCCGATCTGGTACGGCCCCGAGGGTGAGATCGTCTGCGTCGGCCCGGACGAGCAGGCCCCCGAGGGCTACGTGCAGGACCCGGACGTGCTCGACACCTGGTTCTCCTCGGGCCTGTGGCCGTTCTCCACCATGGGCTGGCCCGACGCCACCGACGAACTGGCCAAGTTCTATCCGACCAGTGTGCTGGTGACCGGCTACGACATCCTCTTCTTCTGGGTCGCCCGGATGATGATGTTCGGCATGTTCGTCTCCGACGACCCGGTGCTGACAACCGGCAAGGAGGCCAAGCAGGTCCCGTTCCAGGATGTGTTCCTGCACGGCCTGATCCGCGACGAGTTCGGCAAGAAGATGTCGAAGTCGCGCGGCAACGGCATCGACCCGCTGGACTGGATCGAGGAGTACGGCGCGGACGCCACCCGCTTCACCCTCGCGCGCGGCGCGCAGCCCGGCGGCGACCTCTCGGTCGGCACCTCGCACGTGACCGCCTCGCGCAGCTTCATCACCAAGCTGTTCAACGCCACCAAGTTCGCGCTCATGAACGGTGCGCAGCCGGGCGAACTGCCCGCGCGCGACACCCTCACCGACACCGACCGCTGGATCCTCGACCGCCTCGACGAGGTTGTCGCCGAGGTCGATTCGGCCCTGGACCGCTACGAGTTCAGCAAAGCCCTCGAGGGGCTGTACCACTTCGCGTGGGACGAGTTCTGCAGCTGGTACCTGGAATTGGCGAAGGTCCAGTTCTCCGAGTCCGAGGAGCGGGCCGCGAGCACTCGCGTCGTGCTCGGCAATGTGCTGGATTCGGTGCTGCGCCTGCTGCATCCGGCCGTCCCGTTCGTCACCGAGACCCTGTGGCAGGCCCTCACCGAGGGCACGGCGGGGGAGTCCATCGTCACCGCCGCCTGGCCGACCGTGTCGGCGCACGCCACCGATGAGGTTGCGGCCCGGCGCATCTCGGACACCCAGAAGCTGATCACCGAGATCCGCCGCTTCCGCGCCGACCAGGGCCTCGCCGACAGCCAGAAGGTGGCCGCCAAGCTCGTCGGCATCGACGCCGCCGATCTGCCCGGTCAGGAACCGAGCATCGCCAACCTGGCCAAGCTCACCGCCGCGGGCGAGGATTTCGCCGTCACCGCCTCGCTCGAGGTGCGCCTGACCAATGCCACGGTGACCGTCGAGATCGACACCTCCGGCACGGTCGACCTCGACGCCGAGCGCCGCCGCCTCGAAAAGGACCTGGCCGCAGCGCAGAAGGAACTGGCGGGCACCAACGGCAAGCTCGGCAATGAAGCCTTCCTGGCCAAGGCCCCCGACGCGGTGGTCGAGAAGATCAAGGCGCGCAAGGAGATCGCCGAGGGCGATGTCGAGCGCATCACCGCCCGCCTCGCCGAGATCGCCAAGCTGGCCGCCAAGTGAACGACGAACCGGAACGCCAGTACGGCGATGCCCCGCTGAGCGCCACCGGCACCTCGCCGGTGGACCTCGCCGAAATGGCGCTGGTCGAGGCCGAACTCGACAAGCGCTGGCCGGAAACCAAGATCGAGCCGTCGCTGGTCCGAGTCGCGACCCTGATGGACCTGCTGGGCTCGCCCCAGCAGTCCTATCCGGCCATCCACATCGCGGGCACCAACGGCAAGACCTCGGTCACCCGCATGATCGACTCGCTGCTGACCGCGCTGCACCGGCGCACCGGCCGCATCACCAGCCCGCACCTGCAGCTGGCCACCGAGCGCATCGCCATCGACAACGCCCCCATCACCCCGGGCCGCTACGTCGAGCTCTACCGCGAACTGCTGCCCTACATCGAAATGGTCGACAAGCAGTCCGAAGCCGCGGGCGGCCCGGCCATGTCGAAGTTCGAGGTGCTCACCGCGATGGCGTACGCGGCCTTCGCCGAGGCCCCGGTGGACGTGGCCGTCATCGAGACCGGCATGGGCGGGCGCTGGGACGCCACCAATGTGATCGACGGCCAGGTCGCCGTCATCACCCCGATCGGCTTGGACCACACCGACTATCTGGGCCCCGACCTCACCTCCATCGCGGGGGAGAAGGCCGGAATCATCAAGAAGGCCCCGGAGGACGAGCTGGTCCCGCGCGACACCGTCGCCGTCATCGCCCAGCAGGAACCCGAAGCCATGGACGTCCTGCTGCGCCGCGCCGTCGAGGTGGACGCGGCCGTCGCCCGCGAAGGCTCGGAGTTCCAACTGCTTTCGCGCCGCGTCGCCATCGGCGGCCAGGTGCTGGAACTGCAGGGGCTCGGCGGCGTCTACGACGACATCTTCCTGCCCATGCACGGTGAGCATCAGGCCCGCAACGCGGTGCTGGCGCTGGCCGCGGTCGAGGCGTTCTTCGGCGCGGGCGCGTCCCGGCAGCTCGACATCGACGCCGTGCGAGCGGGTTTCGCGAACGCGGTCAGCCCCGGCCGGATGGAGCGCATGCGCAGCGCGCCCACCATCTTCCTCGACGCCGCCCACAACCCGCACGGCGCGCAGGCGCTCGCGGCCACGCTGACAAGCGAATTCGACTTCCGCAAACTGGTAGGCGTGATCGCGGTGCTCAGCGACAAGGACGCCGGCGGCATCCTCGACGCCCTGGAACCGATCTTCGACGAGATCGTCGTCACCGAGAACGGCTCCCCGCGCGCCCTGCCCGTCGACGACCTGGCCAACCTCGCCGTGCAGCGCTTCGGCGACGAACGCGTCGCCGTGGCGAGCGATCTGGCCGACGCCATCGAAACCGCCATCGCCCTCGCCGAAGAGGGTGAGGACGGCGAATTGGTCTCGGGCGCGGGCATTGTCATCACCGGCTCGGTCGTCACCGCCGGGGCCGCCCGCAGCCTGTTCGGAAAGGATCCCGCATGACTTCCGATGCCACGCCTGAAGCCGCCCCCGAGGTACCACCGCCCGCCACCGACCCGTGGAAGGGCCTGCGCGGCGTCATGGCGGGCACCCTGGTCCTCGAGGCCATCACCGTGCTGCTCGCGCTACCGGTGATCAGCGCGGTCGGCGGCGGCCTGCACTGGTGGTCGATCCTCTACGTCGTCGGCCTGGCCGTGATCATGTTCCTGGGCGCGGGCGTCCAGCGACGCCCCTGGGCCATCCCCTTCAACCTGGCCCTGCAGGTGGCGCTGCTGCTCGGCGGCTTCATCCACGTCTCGATCCTGGTGATCGGCGTGGTCTTCGTCGCCGTCTGGGTCTTCGTGCTGTTCCTGCGCTCCGACGTGAAGAAGCGCATGGAAGCCGGGACCCTGCCCAGCCAGCGCATGTCCGGAGCCTGAACAAACACGCGTAAACGGACAGACCGGAGCTTCGGCCCCGGTCTGCGTTTATGCCGCCGAGTACCCGCCGGTTAAGGTTGCGCTGTGACTGAGCAGACGTTGGTACTCATCAAGCCCGACGGCGTGGCCCGCGGCCTCATCGGGGAGATCATCACCCGGATCGAGCGCAAGGGTCTGAAGATCGCGGCCCTGAAGCAGGTGAACGTCTCCGAGGAGATCGCGGTCGCGCACTACGCCGAGCACCGCGAGCGCGCGTTCTTCGGATCGCTCATCGAATTCATCACCTCCGGCCCGGTCGTCGCGATCGTCCTCGATGGCGAGCGCGCCATCCCCGCCTTCCGGCAGATCGCCGGCGGCACCGACCCCGTCGAGAAGGCCGCCACCGGCAGCATCCGCGGCGACTACGCCCTCGAAACCCAGTACAACCTCGTGCACGGCTCCGACTCGCCCGAGTCCGCCAAGCGCGAGATCGCCCTCTGGTTCCCGGAGTTCACTCTCTGATCTTCACCCGTACTCTCCACCGATCAGGTCCGGGGGCCCACCCCCGGACCCCGGAGGCGGCGGCTGCCCGCGAGACTCGCGAGGCCCGCTCCGGGCCGCGTGGGCGCGACGCCCCGACGTGGTGTGGGATACTGGCTCTGGAAGTGACCGACGCGGGCCGTTTGCGGCGTGCGTCAGCCACCTTCGATTGACACCGCGGAGCGACGGACGATCATCGCTGCCGCCGACGGCTACCCAAGACTCGGCCGTCGGGCAGGCACGCTGGATGAACGCTCGTTTCACGGCGTTGAGCCAAACCAACCAGGCGCCACGTGACCAGTTAGCCCGAACGACGAGATACCGGTGATAACGGGCCACGCGACGCGAAGACTTACGACATCACGCCCGCGGGCGTGAGGCCGACAAGACAGCGCCCCCGCGACGGCCGCGTCACTCCTGAAGAGGAACGCGCCCGGGGGCCCCGAGGAGAATTCGTGGCCGATCAAGAGCCGCTGGAAGCATCGCAGAGCAACGGCGACGGGGAGGGCGCTCAGATCACCCCGGCTGCCGAACAATTGCCGGAACGGATCCGAGTGCACGCACTGGCGAAGCTGCTGGGCACCACCAGCAAACGTATCCTGGCCCATCTGACCGAGATGGGCGCGCAAGCGCGCAGCCCGCAATCGAGTCTGGATCGCACCGTCGCGGAAACCGTGCGCGACGCCTTCGGTCCGCGTGACGTCGAGGTAGCCGAGCCGGTCTCACCGCAGCCGATCGCCGAGACGACCGTCGACGCGGCCATCGCCGCCGGTGACGATCGCGCCGCCGACGAGCTCGCGGCCGAGGAGGTGGAGGCCGCCGAGGCGGCCGTCGCCCCCGCGCCCAAGCAGACCACCCTGTTCGCCAGCCCGTTCCAGAGCACCCCGGTCGTCGAAGAGCCGGTGCAGTATGTGGCAGCCCCCGTCGTGGCCGCCCCGCTGTTCCAGGCGCCGGACGCCGCCGCTGCCGAGGAGGCGCGTCGCGCGCGCCGCACCGAGCGCAAGGCCCGCGTCGAGGACAAGGCCGCCGAGGCCGAGGTCGTCGCGCCGAAGGCCGTGGCCCCCAAGGTCGAAGAGCCGGTGTCCGAGGACACCGAGGACGAGGGCGACTGGGACGGCGAGCAGCACGGCAAGGACGACGCCGACCAGGGCACCTCGCGGCGTCGCCGCCGGGGCCGTCGTGGCCGCGGCCGGGGTCGCGGTGAACAGCACGGCGACAACGAGTCCGACGAGCTCGAGGGCGACGAGACCGACGAGTCGGCCGAGGACGCCGACACCGAGACCGAGGAAGACGACGATTCGGCCGCCGTGCCGGAGGGTTCGAGCAGCCGTCGTCGCCGTCGCCGTCGCCGCCGCAAGGGCGGGGACGACACCGAGGCCGACACCGCCGCCGATGACGATCCGCCCAACACCGTCGTGCACGAGCGGGAGCCGCGCAGCAAGCGCCGCGCCGCCGCCAAGGATGTCGACGAGGTGCAGGGCATCAGCGGGTCGACCCGCCTGGAGGCCAAGCGCCAGCGTCGCCGTGACGGTCGTGAGGCCGGTCGCCGCCGCCCGCCGATCCTGACCGAGTCGGAGTTCCTGGCCCGCCGCGAGGCGGTGGACCGGGTGATGGTGGTGCGCGAGAAGCACTTCCCCGATCACCCGACCTCCACCACCCAGGTGGCGGTGCTCGAGGACAACATCCTGGTCGAGCACTTCGTGACCTCGACGGGTTCCGCGTCCATGGTCGGCAATGTGTACCTGGGCAAGGTGCAGAACGTGCTGCCGTCGATGGAGGCCGCGTTCGTCGACATCGGCCGGGGCCGCAACGGTGTGCTGTACGCGGGCGAGGTGAACTGGGAGGCCGCCGGTCTGGGCGGCAAGGAGCGCAAGATCGAGCAGGCGCTCAAGCCCGGTGACACCGTGCTGGTGCAGGTTTCCAAGGATCCGGTGGGCCACAAGGGCGCTCGCCTGACCACGCAGATCAGCCTGGCCGGTCGCTTCCTGGTGTACGTGCCGGGCGGTACGTCGACCGGTATCTCGCGCAAGCTGCCCGACACCGAGCGCAAGCGCCTCAAGGAGATCCTGCGCGACATCGTGCCGCAGGACGCGGGCGTCATCATCCGCACCGCGTCGGAGGGCGTCTCCGAGCCGGAGCTGGCCCGCGATGTCGAACGGCTGCAGGCGACTTGGCGCACCATCGAGGAGCAGTCCAAGCAGGGCTCCGGCGCGCCGAAGACCCTGTACGAGGAGCCGGACCTGCTGGTCAAGGTCGTGCGCGACCTGTTCAACGAGGACTTCTCGAAGCTGGTCATCGAGGGCGAGCGCGCCTGGACCACGGTCGAGAACTATGTCCGCACGGTCGCTCCCGACATGCTGGCCCGGGTCGAGCGCTACGAGGGCACCGGCGTCGACGTGTTCGGCAGCCTGCGCATCGACGAGCAGCTGGCCAAGGCGCTCGACCGCAAGGTGTGGCTGCCCTCCGGCGGCACCCTGGTGATCGACCGCACCGAGGCCATGACCGTCATCGACGTCAACACCGGCAAGTTCACCGGGTCGGGCGGGTCCAACCTCGAAGAGACCGTGACCCGCAACAACCTGGAGGCGGCCGAGGAGATCGTGCGCCAGATGCGGCTGCGCGACATCGGCGGCATGATCGTCGTCGACTTCATCGACATGGTGCTCGAGTCCAACCGCGATCTGGTGCTGCGCCGCCTGACCGAGGCGCTGGGCCGCGACCGCACCCGCCACCAAGTCTCCGAGGTCACCTCGCTGGGCCTGGTCCAGATGACCCGCAAGAAGCTGGGCACCGGCCTGGTCGAGGCGTTCTCCACCACGTGTGAGACCTGCCACGGCCGCGGCATTCTCGTGCACAACTACCCCGTCGAGTCGTCGGCTCCGGCCAGCGGTGACAGTGGTGAGGGCGTGGGCCGTCGCGAGGGTTCGCGTCGCCGCCGCAAGGACCGCAACGCGGCCGCCGCGGAGACGCCGGTCGTCGAGCCGGTGATCGAGGACAAGGCCGACAAGCACGAGAAGCACGACCGCCACGAGGAGCAGGCCGAGAAGGCCGCGGCCAAGCGCGCCCACCCGGTCGCCATGGCCATGGCCGCGCACGCCACCGAGGACGCCGCGCATGCCACCGAAGAGGCCGCGCACGCCGCCGAGGTCGCCGCGCACGCGGCGGACGAGGACGCGATCGCGGCCGCCGACGTGGCGAACGCGGTGGTGGCCGAGGCTGATTCCGTGACCGTGGCCGAGGTCGCCGCCGCGGAGTCGATCATCGTGCGGGAGGCCGAGAACGCCGCCGCCGAGGCCGGGCT
>NZ_JBSGBY010000119.1:0-16776 GCF_053601505.1 Nocardia sp. NPDC004722 | reverse complement strand
ACCGGCCGCGCGCGCAAGCGGTCGCACGTGTAAGCGGCCGCGCGTGTTAGCGGTCCTCGACGTGACGCGTCGTGCGCGTAGCGGGTCGGCGGTTCGGGGCGGGCGCGCACGGGTACGCCCTCGGTATGGTCCCCGCGATCGACCGCCTGCTGGGCACCCTCACCCTGGCCGTGCAGGTGCTGCGGGACAACGACATTCCCTGCGCCGTCACCGGCGATTGCGCCGTGTACGCGCGGGGCGGGCCGATCCTCGACGTGTACTCCGAGGTGGACGTGCTGGTGCGGCCCGCCGACGCGGCGCGCGGTTCGGACGTGCTGGCCGCGGCGGGGCTGCGGCCGCCGCTGCCGGCCTCCGACGCCGAGCGAACCACGCTCTACGACCGCGACATTCGCCTCGATCTGGTCTTCGCGCCCAACTGCCGGCCGGTCACCGACGAGCTGCTCGCGCGGGCGGAGCCGCTGTCGCTCGGCGCCACGGCCGCACCGGTGGTCACCGTCGCCGACCTGCTGGTGGCCGAGCTCGCCGTGGCCGACCCGCACCGGGTGGATTTCACCCGGCTGCTGCACATCGCACGGGAATTGCGGGCTCAGGTCGATTGGGCGCGCGTGCGGGCCGAAACCGCGGCTTCCCCCTACGCGCGCGCGTTTCTGGGCCTGCTGGACGATCTAGGCATCAGTGACGGCCCCCGTGATCGCGGCTCCAGGACGCCGCTGTGAAGGCTGGAGGGCGCCACTGTGAACACGGGTCTACAGCACAGTGATTCGTGTGTGCCCGCTCGGGTATCCGGCTGAGATAGGTTCTGCATTACCCCCGGAGTGCATTACCCCCGGGAGAAAGGCCAGCGATGATGCCTGTCGCTCCGAACACCTGCGATGAGGTCCGCAACTTGCCCGGCCCGATTCTGGCCGCCGCCGGAATCGTCGCGTGCGCATTGACTTTGACCCTCGCCGGGTACGGCTCGCTCACCGGGAGTGGCCTGTGCGCGCTCGCGAGCGTGCTCTGTCTGCGTTTCGGAATCGGGCTCATGGTCGTCGAACATCGCCGGGTCAAAGCCGCCAAGTGGGTGGATTCCGCACGTCCGGACAGTATTTGATCTTCCTTTGCGACCGAGTTTGATCTTCCGCTAATTCCTGGATATAGGGGTGCGGTCCGGGCCTTCTCCGTACTTTCGTTCGGAAATACCAAGACAGGTCGGTTCGGCCGGATTGCAACCTTTTGCCAACCCTCGGTTCGCAAACTCATAGCATCCCGAAAAGTGCTCTGACGCTGGGAATTCGATGTTGCAGATGTACTTGCATCTGCGCAATGCACGGTCATAGACTCGTCGTGCAAGGCACCAATAAGGGGACAACCAGAGAGCCGAGCGGTGAATCACCGGCGATTCTTCGCCCACGGTTAGCCGTCGGCCTGGCGTCAGGGGCGTTCGAATGAATCAGCCAATCAACCTCAGCCGACTCGGGTTTGCCGACAGAAGTCAGCCGGAGCAAACCTATTCACGTGAGACGGCAACCGCTTTCGTAATCCGCCAGGTCGAATCCACTGGAGCGGCCACTCGGTATGATTTCGACATCGAGCGGATCGTCACCACGGCGCATGCCATGGTGAACGACTGGGATCTGCATACCATGCAACCGGAGGCATTTTGGCGTATCGCCTCCAGCTTCATCAGGCAGTAATCCGACTCCGGCCGTGCCGCAGGCCGACTCGTCCGACCGATGGCACGCTGATAGGGGCCCCGTAAGGGGCCCCTTATCCGTATGCGGGGACCTTAATCCAGGTCCGCAGCTATCCGCGCCAGCTCTTTGCGGGACCGCTCCGGCGGCTCCGCCTGCACGCTCAGCTGATCCATGACCTGGCGGTAGAGCTCCAGATCCTGGCGGCGATCCAGATACAGCGCGCTCGTCAGCTGCTCCAGATACACGATGTCGGGCAATTCGGGCTCGGCGAAGCGCAGCATGGTGAACGAACTGCCCGCCGCCGCATGACCACCCGCCGCATAGGGCAGCACCTGAATGGTGACATTGGGCAATTGGGACATTTCGATGAGGTGCTCGATCTGACCGCGTAGCACGCCCGGCCCGCCGACCGGACGGTGTAGTACCGCCTCGTCCAGCACCGCCCAGAAGCTCGGCGCACCATCGCGGGTCAGTAGCTCCTGACGCCGCCGACGCAGTGAGACGCGACGCTCTCCATCCGCGTCGTGCCCGAGGGCCACGACCGAGCGGGCATAGTCCGGGGTTTGCAGCAGCCCCGGAACCAGTTGCCCCTCATAGGTGCGAATGGATTTCGCCGCGTGCTCGAGTCCGAGATAGGTTTCGAACCAGGGTGGCAGCAGATCGCTGTAGCGATGCCACCATCCGGGCTGATTCGCCCTGCGAACCAACTCGAGGAACTGCTCGCGCTCGCCGGGATCGTCAACGCCGTACAGCGCCAACAGATCCCGGATGTCGCGCTCCTTGAATCCGGTCCGCCCGAGTTCCAGGCGACTGATCTTGGCGTGGGACCCCCGGATGTGTTCACCCGCGGCTTCCCGTGTGATACCGCTGAGTTCCCTCAGCTTGCGTAGCTGGCTACCGACCGCGATACGCAGTGCAGTCGGGCCACGTTCGGCGACAGCGGAATCCGCCCGATCGTGGGCAACGGGTTCTGCGATCATGGGGTCCACTCCGATGCTCGGGTTTGCCGGCAGTGGACTCACAACCGCTTGTCGCGAACCACCGCGCCGATTGCCAATGCTACCGCTCAGCGCGCGAGGTCGTCGAATTCTCCGCTCTTCGCGCCGCGCAGGAACGCATCGATCTCCGGCCGCGTGTACACGATCAGCGAACCTTCGGGGTCGCGCGAGTTGCGGACCGCCACCTGCCCGTCGGCGAGGGGGGCCATCTCCACGCAGTTTCCACTGGGATTGCTGAAGGTGCTCTTGCGCCACAACAGATTAGAGCGATCGAAAGGGGTTGCCGAGATGTCCGTCATTTCAGACTCCTTGCCAGCACCGCCCGCAGACGGTGGTCCCAGTACTTGCAAATGTTCGATCAGGTGTACTTACAGTTGCAACCGCAAGCACGACGATAGCACGCAGATTGCCCGGTATCGATGGCTCGGAGTCGGCACATCCTTTGCAACACAACACGTTTGATCTTGATTCGGCGAAAGCCCAAGCGAAGTTGCGAAGTATTTCGGACAATCCCGACCTGTCGGCCCCGTTCGCCCGATACGCCCCGGACTACCTGCCCGAAAAGTCACGTGACGGCGAATTGTCCGATCAGAATCACCCGGCTATCCCTGCGGGCGACCGGGATTCGCGCGCCGCGGCCCCGCGCATCCGCGCAGCGACCCCGCCTCCTCCGCGCGGCGACACCGAACGCGAGCGTGCAGATGTGCTTGCATCTGCACGATGCGCCACCCTAAACTCGGTGCACCATTTCCCATCGGCCAGAGGCATCCCATGACGCAGATGCTCGTCCGTTCCACTCATTCCACGGTCGCCAGCGCCGGCAACCGGGCAGGTACCGCCGGTGATCGGCCGGAGAATTCCAGCGACTGCGAAGTCGAGCCCCGCGCGCTCACCTATCGCCAGGCCCGCGCCATCCTGCGCGCCCACGATCAGCACTTCGCCTGTCGGCAGTACCTGGCGGCCGTAGCGTACCTGTCGGCCGACAACGACGTGGACTGACATACCCCTCGTGCGCACGATTGCGTTCGCGCGCCCCGCGTAAGGCGGCTTGCGCTCCTCGCGAGTTCCGTTGCGCACCAAGCCCTTGCGTGCCTCCGGGTCGGGCGGGTACTCCGGATTGGAGAACTGCCGACACGCGGAAGAGCACCGAGATGCTGACTGCCATGCACGAGCTGCTGCTCCAGATACAGCACGCACAGGTCTTCAACCCGACTCCCGAGACCCCGCCGGTGGCCGACAAGCTGCTGCGGCTGGTCCGCTATTTCACCTGGTTCGTCCTGCTCTCAGGGATACTCGCGATCGTCTACGCGGGCGGTCGCTTCGCCTGGGAGAAGTGGAACGGCGGCGCGCTCACGGCACCCAAGCAGGTGGCGGGCGCGCTCATCGGGGGCGTCGTGGCGACGAGCGCGGGCACCATCATGAATGCCGTGATCGGACAGTAGATTTCGTCAAGAGGGGTTGTCTGAGACGAAACCTACTGGTCGGATTTGAAACATCGGTGAACGCCCCCACCGCGATCGCTAGGCCGTCGCGGCATGCCCCGTGATCTCGGCCGCCGGCTCCGCACCGGCCGCACCGACCAGTTCCTCGAAGCGCGCCACCACCTTCTGGTGGTACATGCCGAACAGATCCTCGAACAACGCCAGCTGCGCCTGACTCGGCCCGCCGTCGGACTCCCACACCGCCACCAGCGCCCGCCACACCAGCACATGCAGATCCGGCGAGACCGCGAAGTACGCCTCGACCGCCTCCGGCACCTCCAGCACCATCTCGCCGATGGAGTTGAGCACCGCCCGCTGCACCGTGTGACCGAGTGCGGTCAGCAGTCGACGCAGCAGGCCCAGCTCCAGGCTCAGCATCCGGTGCGGATCCGGATCCGCGCCGCGCGCAAGGGCTTCCAGGGCGTCGATATCGTCCTTGAGGACGGCCGGATCCAGGCCGCGCTCACTGCCGGTGTACTCCAGCAGCGCCTCGAGCGCGATGCCGCGTTCCTCGTCGACGATGTGGCCGAACATGTCCGCGGCGAGCTCCGGATCCGGCATGGACAACCGGAACAGCCGCCGGTACACATCCACACCGCCCTCGGCGCGCACATCGCGGATGACGAATCCCTTGCCCCGGTAGGCGTCCACGAAGCCGTAGGACTCCAGCCGGCCCAGAATCAATTGCGCCGTGGCGCGATTGAGATCGAATTCGTCGGCGACCTGGCGGACGGACGGCATCAGACCACCGGGCTCGTACTCCCCGGATGCCACGCGGCGCGCCAATTCGTCGGCAACGTCGGCGACGACCGTCCGGTCTCCCATCGTGTCACCTCTCCTCAATTTCTTTGTCTACGTCCCAGACAGTCTAGGTGGTTGTTGGATCAACTGCACAAGTCTCGGAACTCGCAATGAGAAGCACCGGACCTTTAGGTATCTTTACGAAATCCATACGGCATGGGGTTCCGATTCATACGGTTTCCGCCCCTAGGCTCCGAGCGTGGTTTCACCGATCGACGTCGCCAAACGACTGGTACTCGGGCGTCCGTTTCGCAGCGATCGACTCGGCGAGACGCTGCTGCCCAAACGACTCGCGCTGCCCATCTTCGCCAGTGACCCATTGTCGTCGGTCGCCTACGCCACGCAGGAGATCCTGCTCATTCTCACCCTCGGCGGGCTGACGTATCTGCATTTCACGCCCCTGGTGGCGGGCGGGGTGGTGGTGCTGCTGGCGGTGGTGGCGCTGTCGTATCGGCAGGTGGTGCAGGCGTATCCGTCCGGCGGCGGGTCCTACGAGGTGGTCGCGGAGAATCTCGGGGCGCTGCCCGGGCTGGTGGTGGCCGCGGCGCTGCTGGTCGACTACGTCATGACCGTCGCGGTGTCGGTGGCGGCGGGCGTGGACAACATCATTTCCGCGATTCCGGATCTGAATCCGTATCGGGTGGCGGTCAATCTGGTGTTCATCGTCTTCCTGACCGCCATGAATCTGCGCGGCGTGCGGGAATCCGGGCGAGCCTTCGCGATTCCGACCTACGGCTTCATTCTCGGCATCTTCGTGCTCATCGCGGTCGGTCTGGGGCAGACGCTGCTCGGGCACGCACCGGTGGCCGAGAGCGCGCACTACGAGATCCACGCCGAACAGGTCGGGCTGTCCACGGCGGGGCTGGCGTTCCTGTTGTTGCGGGCCTTCTCCTCCGGCTGTACCGCGCTGACCGGTGCGGAGGCGATCTCCAACGGGGTGCCCGCCTTCCGCAAGCCCAAGGCGCTCAATGCCGCCCGCACCATGACGGCCATGGGTGTCATCGCCATCGCCATGTTCTCCGGGGTCACGGCGCTGGCCATGATCACCAAGACGCGGGTGGTCGAGAATGCCTGCGATCTCATCGGATTCCAGGGGGACTGTCATAGCGACGCGCAGAAGACGGTGATCGCGCAGATCGCGGCCGCGGTGTTCGGCGGGCACAGCCCGGCCTTCTACTACCTGATGGTGACCACGGCGCTGATCCTCATCCTGGCCGCCAATACCGCCTACAACGGCTTCCCGCTGCTGAATTCGATTCTCGCGCAACGCCGCTACATGCCGCGTCAGCTGCACACCCGCGGAGACCGGCTCGCCTTCTCCAACGGCATCATCCTGCTGGCGGTGGTCGCGGGCGTGCTGATCTACGCCTTCCACGGGTCCACCACGCGGCTCATCCAGCTCTACATCCTGGGTGTGTTCACCTCGTTCACGCTGTGCCAGACCGGGATGGTGCGGCATTGGAACCGGGAGTTGCGCACCGCCGAGAGCACGTCGGAGCGGCTGCGGATCCACCGGGCGCGGTTGATCAATGCCTTCGGGGCCTGCTTCACCGGGGTGGTGCTGGTGGTCGTCATGATCACCAAATTCACCCACGGCGCGTATCTGGTGGTCATCGCGATTCCGATTCTGGTGGCGGGAATGTGGCTGATCCACCGGCACTATTCGTCGGTGCGGGCCGAACTGTCCATCGACCCCGGCGAGCTCGAGACGCTGCCCGGCCGCGTGCACGCGCTGGTGCTGGTGTCGGGCTGGCACAAGGCGACCCAGCGGGCGTTGCAGTTCGCGCGGGCCACCCGGCCCGACACCTTGACCGCGGTCACGGTGAACGTCGATGACGACGACACCCGTCAGCTCGCCCGCGACTGGGACAAATTCCACATCGACATTCCGCTGAAGGTGATCGAATCGCCCTACCGCGAAATCACCCGCCCGGTGCTGGAAGAGATCAAACGCCAACGCAAATCGCGCCCCCGCGACGTGGTGAGCGTCTTCATCCCCGAATACGTCGTCGGCCGCTGGTGGGAGAACCTCCTCCATAACCAGAGCTCCCTACGCCTGAAAGCCCGCCTCCTGTTCGAACCCGGCGTCATGGTCACCAGCGTCCCCTGGCAACTCCACTCCTCTCGCACCCGCGACCCCCTGCGCATCGAACACTCCCCCGGCGAGGTCCGCCGCGGCATCACCGGCCCCACCGACGCCGCCTGACCTCCTCCCGCTCGCGCAGATACCGCGCCAATTCGTCGGACACGTTCGCTGCCCATTCGACGGCGGCCGGGTTGGCATCGGCCTTTGCCAATCGGCGTTCCCAGGCCATACGCCTCCGGGCACGCCCCACTTCGGCGTCATCGGTCATGCTGGAATGCTCGCAGAACGTGCCGGCCGCGCAGACGGTTTCGAATCGGATTCAGCGCGAGAGGAGTTGGGAGATGGTGACGAAGCGATAGCCCTGGGACTTCAAGGATTGGGCGATGCGGGGGATGGCGGCGAGGGAGGGGGCGCCGGTGGGGTACATGGTGTGCAGCAGGATGATCGAGCCGGGGCGGGTTTTGGCGAGGGTTTCGGTGACTATCTGGTCGGTGGTGGGTGACTTGCCGGAGTCGGGTTCGACGTCCCAGGTGACCGTGGTGCGGTCATGGCGGGCGAGGTACCAGGGTAGGGCGAAGAGTTTCTTGCCGTTGGGTGGGCGGAACGTGATCGGGCCCTGGTAGCCGGTTTTCGCGATTTCGGCGTCGGTGCGTTCGATCTCGTCGCGGACGAAGCCGGGGGTCACGAAGACCATGCGCTGGTGGTGGTAGGTGTGGTTGCCGATCTCGTTGCCGGACTCGGCGATTGCGCGACCCTGGTCGGGGTGGGCGGCCAGTTCGCCGCCGATGAGGTAGAAGGTGGCCGGAATGCCCGCTTCGGCAAGGGTTTTCAGGATCTCGGGGGTGCGCTCGCTGGGACCGTCGTCGAGGGTGAGCGCGACGACCTTGTCGGAGGTGTCGATCCGGGGCACGATGCGGCCCGCGACCTGATAGGTGCGTGAATTCATCAGCGCGTAAAGACCGATCGAAGTCAGGACCACGAGTACCAGCGCGAGCGAGCCCCTGATGAGCAGCTTGCGTTTCATGCGAGTCCTACGTGTCGTCCGATTCCGCGGCGCGCTCGAGGTTACCCGCCCAGCGCTCGGACCATTGCCACAGCGGTTCCAGGACGTGGCCCAATTGTTTTCCGGCGATGGTCAATTCGTAGGACTTGTCCGGCTTCTTGTCCACCACACCGGCTTCGGTGAGACGTTGCAGACGGACCGAGAGCATGCTCGAGGAGCAGTTGCCCATGCGGCGGCGCAGTTCCAGGAAGCCGAGCGGGCCGGGTTCGAGTTCCCAGATCACGCGCAGCATCCAGCGTTGGCCGAGCAGGTCCATGGCGGCCAGCAGCGGTGCCGCCGAGGCGTCGGCGCGGCTGTTGGCGGGCGGGGGCTGGCTTGCGCTTCTCATTTCGAACCACCATATTGGTTCTAAATCAGAAGCACTCGAGTGGGCCGGAGGAATGGGCATGACAGCTAGGACGGACAGCGGCGAGCCGGGCGGGCAGCGGCGAATCGTGCTCATCACCGGCGCTTCTCGCGGCATCGGCGCCGAGACGGCCCGGGTGCTGGCGGCACGCGGCGACCACGTGGTCATCAACTACCGGGAGAAGCGCAGCCGCGCGCAGGCCCTCGCCGCCGAGATCGCGGCCGCGGGTGGCAGCGCCTCGGTCGCGGGCGCGGACATCGCCGACCCGGACAGCGCCCGCGCGCTCATCGACACCGTGCTCGCCGACCACGGCCGCCTCGACGTCCTGGTCCTCAATGCCTCCGGCGGCCTGGAACGCGACGCCGCCCCCGGCTACGCCATGCTCCTCAACCGCGACGCACAGACCCGCCTCACCCGACTGGCACTCCCCCATCTCCGCCCGGGCGGTCACCTGGTCTTCGTCACCAGCCACCAGGCCCACTTCTCCCCCACCCGCGAAGTCCCGCCCGGATACGAACCCATCGCCGCCAGCAAACGCGCCGGTGAGGACGCCCTGCGCGCGATGACCACCGAATTCGCCGACTGCGGCATCGGTTTCACCGTCGTCTCCGGCGACATGATCGACGGCACGATCATCGTCCGTCTCCTGGAACGCCGCGACCCCGACGCCGTCACCGCCCGCCGCGACCAAGGCGAGCTCCCGACCATCGAGGACTTCGCCACCGCTGTCGCCGACGCCACGACCACCGACGCGCCCCTCGGCGCCACGATTTACGTCGGCGGACAGGACTACCTGGTCGCGGCCACACAAGCCCCGGCCTCCGCATCGTCCTCGGACTGAACGCCGGCACCGAGATTCTCGGGTCGTCCGTGTGGAGTTCCCACTTCGCCCAAGGCACCGGCCGTCGCGCGAATCGCCAGGTGGACAAGCAGATCCGGCGGAGTAGCGCCGGACTCTGGTGCGCTTCGGCGTATGTCGCCTGCTCGGGCGCGGCATCCGGCGGGGGTGCGAAGTCTTGGCTTCTGCTGGATTTCGCTGGCCGTCGGTGACGCGTGCGTGCCAGCATCGGGTTATGCCGCATTGGATTCAGGTTCTGCCCGCTTTCATCCTCGCGTGCCTGATTCTGGCCGCGATCCCGGGTCCGGCCACCGCGCTGTTCCTGCAACGGTCCGTGCGCGATGGGCGGGCCGCCGGGCTGGCGGCGGTGGCAGGCAATGAGATCGGGGTGTTCGGCTGGACTCTCGCGGGCGGAGCGGGTCTGTCGGCGCTATTGGTGGCCAACCGGGTGCTTGATATCGGCATCCACTTGCTCGGGGCGATCGTGCTGGTGTGGCTGGGGATTCAGGCGTGGCGTGGGTCGCGCGGCGAGGATGCCTTCGGGGCCGCGCTCACGAAGGTGCTGCCGGGTGGTCGCACTCCGGCGTCCGCGTTCCGGGCCTCGCTGGTGTCCATCGCCGCCAACCCCAAGGCGGCCGTCTTCGGTCTGACCATCCTGCCGCAATTCCTACCCGGCTCCGGCCCGGTCCTGCCCACCGTCCTGATCCTCGCCTCGATCCAGCTGGTACTCGACATCGCCTGGTGCGTGGGCGTCGTCCTCGCCGCCGACCGAGCCGGAACCTGGCTACGCCGCACCGGAATCCGCCGCCGCGTCGAACGCACCCTCGCCGCGATCCTGGTCGCGCTGGGTCTCGGCCTGGCCGCCGACGCACGCTGACAACCGTCGCAGACGGTCGGGACACCCGAACGGACCCGACTGTCGAAGGGGCCTGTGACGGGCGGCGTGGCGGCCCAACGAATACGTGGTGACCATGGTGGTATCGCTCAAACAGGAACGGTCGGCGGCGAGGAGGTGCGGCGCATGGTGAATGACGTGGAGAAACGGTGGAATGATCCGTCGATGTTGCGGCACGCCACGCAGTACGTGCTGGCCGTGCTGGGTGTCACGGCGGTCGGGGCGGTCGTCGCCGTGGTGTGGGCTTCGGCGCGGACGCGGTGCCTGAACGCGGATTCGATGCTCTGCGATGGCACGTCGCGGGCGGTCGTGGGGCTCGTGCCGGGCGGGTTGCTGCTCGCAGGCGGGATCGGTGCGCTGGTGCTGGCGTTCCGTGCGTGGCGGAATGAGCGGGCCTGGCCGATCTGGCAGGGCGTGGGGTGGTTCCTGTTCACGCTCATGGTGGTGTACCTGAGCATTGTGGGCACCCAGGGCTGAGCGGTCAGATCGGGCAGCGTGGGGTGTCGGCGCTGGAATCGTGGTGGTCGTACGGGGTGCCGCGGATGCCGACCTTGGCGGCAAGATAGCGGGCGATGCGGGAATTGCGGTCCCACATGGGGTCGATGTGGCGGGCTCGGCGGTTCATGCGGGCGCGGGCTCCCGGGAGGCGGTCGTCGAGGGCGCGGACACGGACCTCCGTGGCGGCGGCGAGACCGACGAGGCGGGAGTACGGGCGTAGCGGAACGGATTTCAGCGGGGTGTCGGCGAGCAGGGTGCGGACGAGTGGCTCGCTGCTGTAGTAGGCGAGCGCGCCGAACAGGGGTGCGGTGGCCGCGATGCGGAGGCGACCGGCCGGGGTGGCGTCGCTGAAGGAGCGGGTGGCGGCACCGGCCATGGTCGCCGTCCATTGTGGGGCCACGCCGGCGGTGGCCACCATGTAGTCGGCCTGTTCCATTCCTTCGGCGGCCGAACGCGGAATGAGCTCCTCCGCCACGCCGAAGACGTATGCGATGTACGCCCAGTAGTGCATGACCGCGTCGAGTTGCGCTGTCGTGCAGCGGCGTCCGTGCACGTGGTCGAAACACATGGGCGACAGCCCGAAGGTGACGGCCGCGCCCATGGTGGTCGCGTTCGAGATGGGGTTGCCGTGCGCCGCGAGGTGCTCCTCACCCCAGGTGCGCCGCAGCATGGCCCGCACCTGCGCGTGCATGAGCCGGACCCGGACGGTGTCGTGGAAGATCGGATTGGCGCGTTCCAGGGCCCGGGGCGCGGTGACGCTGCGGAACCACGCCGTGGTTTCCAGGTTGCGGCGGTAGGGATCTCGCACGAATCGGCCGGTCTGCCCGACGGCGGAGGCGACCTCCGCGCCGACGAAGGTGCCCATGAAATCCTGCACGCCCATCGCCATCTTCCCGGCGAGCGAGACGTTGATCCAGAGCCGCCGACCGTACTCCCACAGGTCGGGGTCATACCAGTCCGGTGGATTGTCCAGCCGCGCGAACAGATTCACCATTTCCGGCAGCGGATCGTCGAGGCTGTCGATGCCGTGGGCCAGCGCTTGATTCAGCATTCGCCGCCCGCCCGCCGAGCCCATGCGCCGGAATGCCGCCACTAGTTCGTCCATGGGTTCGTCGCCCTGCCACAGATGGTCAGCCATGAGCCGGGTTCGCGGGCTGTCGACGGGTTCGCGGCGCACGTCGATCCACGGCCCCAGCATGGCTTTTCGCGGTTCGAACCACAGGTCCGACGCCACGGCGCGCGGTGGCGGCGGCCGCAGCGGCTGGCCCGGGCGGTAGTAGTAGTCGTAGGGGTGTGGGCGGGTCGCTTCGAGTTCCTGTGTCATGGCGTCAAAACCCTGTCAGCTGGCGGAATCTGGTGATCGGATCGCCACCTCGGTCGGCGTGGACCGGGCAGTAGTGCTTGTTCTCGGCGCGGTGTTCGCCTACGGGCCACAGCATTTCGGGTGCTTCGGGCGGTGCGAGCCGGGCCGGGCGGCGACCGGCGACGCGGCGGCGGGCGGCGTGGATGCGGGGGAAGAAGTACTTGATCCCGTCGGGTGTCACCCGGTTCATGGCCGACATCGTCCGGCACAGGCGCTCGAAGCGGCGCTGGTCGCGGGAGGTCCAGGTGAAGCCCATGGTGCGGCGGATCTCCGGATCGCACATGCCGATGGTGACGAACCGGTAGAACTGACCTCCGGCGGGGCGGATCAGGTGCTCCCACAGCGGTTTCGGCAGCCGCCGCACCAGCGGGAACGGCGGCACCGGCACGGTGTCGACGAGTTCGAACACATCCCGGGCGGCGCGGGTCGCCTCCAGGGTGTCGCGGCACATCGCCTGCCAATAGCGTTGGAAGGCAGCCCAGTTGGGCGGCACCACCCGCATGCTCATGCCGTACATCTCGTACCACTGGTAGTGCTCACGCCAGAGTTGTTCGCGCTCGGCCTCGTTCAGCCCGCCCATGAACAGGTCGGCGGCGCGCAGGTTCTGTATGAAGAACACCGCGTGCGCCCAGTAGAAGGTGCCGGGGTCGAGGGCGTGATAGCGGCGGCCCCGCGCGTCGACGCCCTTGATGTCGCGGTGGTATCCGACGATGTCGCGGGCGGTGTCGCGGGCTCGCTCGCCGTCGAAGACCACGCCGTAGATGGGGTACAGCGAGCGCAGGATCCGCGGGTAGAACTCGTCTTGGAGTTCGGAGTGGAATTCCACGCCCGCCCCGAGTCCGGGGTGCATGTTCTGCACCATGCCGACGAACAGGGCGCTGGGCAGGAAGTAGAGCGACCCGAAGGTCTTCCAGGTCAGCGAATCCGGCCCCAGCGGCACGGGTTCGGCGTGGGGCTCGCGCGTCATTGCGCTCTGTGACACCATGTTTCCACGCTGACACGACTAAATGCTCGCATTCAATTCGTATTCCCGATCTGCCCCGAAACGCCATGACATCGAAACGCCGCACCCCGAAGTCGCCGGTCACACCACCGCGCCGCACTCCGCAGCAGGACCGTTCCCGCGCGATGGTGGCGCGCATTCTCGATGCCGGGCAGCAGGTGCTGATCACCCACGGCTACGACGGGGCCTCGACCAATCGCATCGCGGCCGTGGCGGGCATCAGCCCCGGATCGCTGTATCAATACTTTCCGAACAAGGACGCGATCGTGGCCGCGGTGATCGAGCGCTACACCCTCGAGGTGACCGAGCGCGTGCGCGCCCGGGTGCTGTCCTATATCGGTCAGCCACCGGAAGTCTCTGTCCCGGAAACGATTTCCTACCTCATGGACGCCTTGGGCGACGACCGCGAACTACTCCGCGCGGTGGTCGAGCAAACCCCGCGCCTGGCCGCCGACGGCCCGGTGGCCGCCTTCGAACAACAAATCGGCGAACTGGCCCGCTTGGCGCTCTCGATGCGCCAATACCCGATCCCCGCCGACCTGGACCCCGACGCCACCGCCTGGATGCTGGTCCGCACGGTCGAACACCTCACCATCCGCTACCTCCTCGACCGCCCACCTATCCCCCGCGACCGCTTCCTCGCCGACATCACCCGCCTGATCCTCAACTACTTCCGCGAGCCCCCGGCGCGAGCCGAACGCGAGTAATCCGACCGCTTGGTCAATAGGGGCGACTCCCTGCCGGTCAGCGGCGCGCTGCGGAGTTTTCGGCGCTCGGCTGCGCCGCGGGGAGGGCCAGGAGGAGGTCGACGGCCTTGGCGGCGCTTTGGGCGGCGCTCTCCATCGTGGCGGACCAGTCGGTTCGGGTCCAGTCTCCGGCGAGCACCAGGGTGGGGATCGAGGTGCGCTGGGCGGGGCGCAGGCCGTCGGTGCCGACCACCTGGGAGAAGGTGGCGCGGGGCATCGGGACCACTTGGGCGTGCAGCACTTTCGCTTCGGCGGCGTCGGGGTAGTAGCGGCGGAGGAGGTCCATTTGTTCGTCCACGACCGCGTGGTGGGGTTTGTGGATCTGTTCGTAGGCACCGCTGGTGGTCAGGCAGTAGAGCCAGCCGTTGAGGGTGCCGCGGCCGTGCATGCGCTGGCGGTCGAAGACCTCGTCGATCACGCCCGCGCCGCCGATGAGGGCCTCCATCGCGGCCTGCGTGCCGAGTGGGCGGTCCAGGTAGAGGTTGGTGCTGACGATCGGGGTGTAGCCGAGTTTGTCTGCGGCCGAGTAGATCTCGTCGTGTTCGGGGAGTTCGTCGAGGAGTCCGCCGATGTAGGAGTTCGGGACCGCGCACACGACGGCATCCGCGGGCTCCACCGCGCCGTCGGCGAGCTCGACCCCGGTCACCGTGCCGTTGTCGATGCGGATGCGCCGGGCGACGGCACGGTATTTCACGGCCACACCGTGCCGGTCGAATACTCGCTGCGCGCCCGAGACGAACAGCGTGTCCAGGTCGGTGGTCGGGTAGCCGATGGTGACCGGGCGTAGTCGTTTGACGCCCAATCGGATTCCGGTGGCCAGCACGTCCGCGAACACCTTGGCCGATTCCTGCCGCACCGGTTCCGCGGCAATACCCAGGGCCAGCCAGTCCCAGAGCGCCTCGCGGGCCGTCTCGGGCATGCCGACGCGGCGCAGCCATTGGTCGGTGGTGAGGTCGGCGAGGTCACCGGGCTGGCGCAGGCACTGCCAGCCCAGCCGCAGGGTGGCCGTCGCGGACCGGACGCGGTCGGCGGGGGTGGCGTCGGGATGCGCCCCGAACAGGGCGCGCACGGCGGGAAAACCTTTGGTGCCCATGGTGACCGTGCGCCCGCCCGGCCAGCGCAGCACGCCGCGCTGCGGGAAGCTCACGTACTGACGGGTGCCGACGCTGGTGAGGTATCGGAACAGATGCTCGTAGCCGCTGGCGATCACATGCTGCCCGTTGTCGGGGACGTCCCGCAGTGGCGCGACTTCCAGAGCGTGGGTGCGCCCACCCAGGCGACCCCGCCGTTCCAGCATCGTCACGTGCTTGCCTGCCTCGGCCAGCCAAACCGCCGAGGCGAGCCCCGCCAGCCCGCCGCCGATCACCACGTATCGCCGCGGATCGTCCATCGCGCAACCCCTCGCACCCAGGCCCCCTGCCCAAGCAAGCTACGCTCGACCACCGACCCATATGCCCGAATTCATAGACCCCGTGCCATCTTCCCGTCGTAGGCGCTGTCCGGCGGACGTGAGAATTCCGGCACGCCACCGCTATCGGACGCAGGGCACTCCGCCGGTGTCCATCTGCGACAGATCCGTCGCGGCGGGGGCATTCGCGCCGGAGGCGGTGGCGGACACCGGGGCCGGAGGGGTGGTCGAGGTGGTCGGCGTGGTGGTGCGAGCGGCCGTGGTGCTCGGATCGGATTGGCCGGCCACCAGATTCGCGATGGGTCCACTGCGCGCGTCCGCGCCGAGGGTCAGCTGCACGGTCTGTTCCTCCACGGCGGCCGACTTGGTGGCGGTGAGACCGAGCTGTGCGGCCAGGGCGGTGGCGGCGGCTTCCGCGCCGGTGCCGTAGGTCAGCGTGGTGGTGTCGCGGGCCGCGCCGGTGCCGGTGGTGCCGCGAGTGAATCCGCGCGGGGCCAGTGCCGTTTGGACCTCGGCCGCCAAGCCGTTCTGACCGGAGCTGTTGACGACGTTGAGCACGACTCCGGCCGCGTCGGGAATCGCGGTGGTCGTGGTCGGCGGCGACGTGGTGGTCGCGGCACCGGCGTCAGCGCCGAGCAGATTCGCGACGATGCCGCGGATCTCGCCGGTGTCCACGATATTGATCGATTCCCCGGCATCGTCGGTCCCGAAGTCCTTGACCGGCAGCGTGTACAGCGACACTCCCTCGCTGAACAGCGCCGAGGCCCGCTGCGCGAACGCCAGCGGATCCAGGTCCTTGTCGATGGCGGTGTTCTGTTTGGTGATGTCGAGCAGGGCCCGCAGTTTGCTGGGACTGTTGAGCGTGCCGCCGTCCTGCAACTGCCGCAGCAGCGACACGATGAACGCCTGCTGCCGCCGCGTCCGATCCAGGTCGGTGAACAGCGGCTGATCCGGGTCCCGCCGCTGCCGCACGAACGCCATCGCCTGCGAGGCGTCGATCTGCTGCGTGCCCTTCTTGAAATTGGCGCCCGAATAGCTGTCACTGGTGTCCTCGTTGAGACACACCGTGATCGGCTGCACCGCCTGCGCGATCTGGAAGAACGCGGCGAGGGTCACCTCGACGAAATGATCGACCGCCACATCGCCCAAAAACTTGCCCACCGTATTGCTCTCCGCCAGCCGCCCCGCGTCCCGCGACTTCTGATCCAGCTCCAGCGCGTCCTTGACGCCGGACGCGGTGAGCTTGTCCTTCTCACGCGCATACGCAAACCCGTAGGCCTGCTTGATCTTTCCCTTACAGGGCGACGTGGCACAGGACGCCGAGTCGAGCGTCACATAATCGTCGCGAGGAATGGAAATAGCTGTCGATTTCGACCCGTCCCCCGGAATGTGCACCAGAATCAGCACATTCGAATTGAACCCGCCCTCACTGTCATCCCCCGCATGCAACGCGTCGTACATCGCTTGCGGCAATGGATTCCCATGCTCATCGAGCCGACTGTCCAACCCCATGATCAGGATATCCCGCAGGCCCAGAGCGTTCGCGCCCTCTGAGAGCCGGTCGAACGGTACCC